>JAYULE010000184.1:0-27998 GCA_043763845.1 Sphingobacteriales bacterium | reverse complement strand
CCAATACTTCCGCCAGCTTACTTAAAACCTCCAATGAAGGATTGCCTTGACCCCTTTCTAATTTATATAGCGTATTAGTGCTCACATTTGCCAGTTCTGCCAAGTGTGGTTGAGTGATGTTTAACTCTTTCCTTCTGTTTTTGATGGTTTCTCCAAAATCTTTCACTAACATTATAATGTGATTTAATAGGTAAATATAGGTTTATTTCTTATTTAAACAAACAAAACCATAATATAATGTGATTTAATGAGTAGTATATAAAAATTGTAAAGGCGAAACATCTAAAATCACATTTAAATGTGGTTTCGGATATTTTTATATGCAAATAAGGTAGGTGAAATTGTATCGATTTTTGAATGTTGACATCTTTGAATTTTTCTCTGTCTAATTTTGCATCATGACTTGATATGATGGGTACCCATTAATTGAAATAGTACATTCATCTCTAAAACCTAATATTTGGTTTGAGCAATGATTTGGGCGTTTTAACACGCTGTGCGCTACCTGCCTGCCGGTAGGCAAGGTATCTTTTTGGCGGAAAAGCCAAAAAGGATGCCGCTGCCATCGTTAACGCCCTGCCTGTCGGATAAAACTCTCATAGTTTGTAAGGAGAGTTAGCCCAAGTTGCAAATCTAAAAGAACGGATTTTACTTAGTTATAATTATTGACAACCAGGTACTTTAAATTTTTTTTTATTTCCATTCGTTTTTATCACTAAAAATAAATCTGATTTATTTTTAGTAATACTATCGCCAGTTTCAATAAAACTCAATTTATTCTTTGCATCCTCGTAGTAAAATTAATATGTAAAACTTATTCCAGAATCAGGTACTATATCTAGAGCAATAAAGTGATCTTTCATATATTCATCATATTCAAATCTGTTTACATTCCTAATTTTGCCATGAAATGATTCATCAGTTTGTTCCTTGCACTTTGTAAAACTGGCATCTTTATTTGATTTTACCATTGCATAATAATATCTAAACCAAAAAGAAGAATACCAGCCAATTACTATTACTATTATTATTGCAATTAGTATAATTATACCTTTATTGTATTTAATATTAGCCAACTTGTAATATCTAACCCAACAGATTTCTCCAGCTTACCAAATCGCCAATGATTTTTTGAAGGTCGTTGATGGCAACTCTTTCTTGCTCCATACTGTCGCGGTGGCGTATGGTAACGGTATTGTCTTCTAAAGTTTGATGATCAACGGTCACGCAAAATGGTGTACCTACGGCATCCATACGGCGGTAGCGTTTACCAATGGCATCTTTTTCTTCGTAAATACAATTAAAATCGTATTTAAGAGTATCCATAATTTCTCTTGCTTTATCGGGCAAACCATCTTTTTTAGTAAGCGGAAAAACAGCCACTTTATAAGGTGCTAATGCCGGATGCAGGCATAATAAGGTACGAGAATCTTGTTTATCATCGGTACTTAAATCTTGTTCTTCAAAGGCATTTATTAGGGTTAATAAAAACATACGATCTAAACCAATAGAAGTTTCTATTACGTAAGGTATGTAATTGCCACGGGGTTTACCTGTTGCTTCATCAACCTCGGCATCAAAATATTGCATTTTTTTACCCGAGAACTGTTGGTGCTGACTTAAATCAAAATCGGTGCGGGAGTGTATGCCCTCAACTTCTTTAAAGCCAAACGGGAATTCAAATTCAATATCGGTAGCTGCATTGGCATAATGTGCCAGCTTTACATGGTCATGAAAATGGTATTTATCGGGGCTTGTACCCAAAGCCAAATGCCATTTTAAACGGGCTTGTTTCCAATGTGCAAACCATTCCATTTCGGTACCTGGCGCTACAAAAAACTGCATTTCCATTTGCTCAAACTCACGCATACGCATAATAAATTGGCGAGCAATTACCTCATTTCTAAACGCTTTACCAATTTGGGCAATGCCAAAAGGTATTTTCATACGTCCCGATTTTTGTACATTTAAAAAGTTAACAAAAATACCTTGGGCGGTCTCGGGGCGTAGGTATATTTCATCGGCACCTTCGGCCATTGCACCAAATTGGGTGCTAAACATGAGGTTAAACTGGCGCACATCTGTCCAATTACGTGTGCCCGAAACAGGGCAGGCAATTTCGTTTTCTTCTATCAATTCTTTTAAACGGGGCAAATCTTCGGCTTTTAAAGCATCGTCCATTTGGATTTGCAAAGTTTCGGCTTTGGCCGATTTTCCGTCTTTTAAGTAGCGGGTAATTTTATCTTCTAGCAATTGGTCTGCTCGGTAACGTTTTTTCGAATCCTTATTATCAATCATGGGGTCGTTAAAACCATCCACATGTCCGCTGGCTTTCCAAATTTTTGGGTGCATAAAAATAGCCGAATCTATACCAACAATATTTTCGTTCATTTGCACCATGGCTTTCCACCAATAGGTTTTCAGGTTGTTTTTTAACTCGGCACCCAACTGCCCATAATCGTAAACAGCACTTAAGCCATCATAAATTTCGCTCGATTGAAAAACAAAGCCATATTCTTTGGCGTGAGATATTACATTCTTTAAAAGTTCGTCGTTATTTTTTGCCATAATGGTGCAAATATAGTGGGGTTTTTGGGATTTTATAATTTGATTTTGAGGTTGGGATGCAATGGTAAAATTATATAAAATAAGTTGAGAGTATCGGAAACGGGTTTCCACTAAACTCAACTTACGCAAGGCATATATTAAGGCTCTGCAACCATAGAAATTAATTCATAATCGTACTGGGCGTACTTTTTATATGAATTTTTATTTGAAGACAACAAAATTAAATCATTTTTGGCTTGTATGTTCAACCATAAATCTGGCGGGGTATGAAAAAAGTGACCAAACTTCATTGCCAAATCAATATTAAATTTTCGTTCGCCCAAAAGATACTTTTTAAGGTTACCATCGGTGGTATCAACCGCCAAAGCGAAACGCTTTTTAGTGAATTTTAAAACTTGCAGAAATTGCTCAACAAACATTTCTAAAGTGCGAATTTGATCTAATTCATTAATATTATTAATAGCATAACTCTCCATTTGGTAACGTATGGCCAACATTTCATTTTTTAATTTTTGTGCTGGCAATCTTTTTAAAGCAAGTTCATTTGCAATGCCTTTTACGTTATCCAGTTTTTCTTTGGTTAATCGATTTACATCATTAGCTTTAATATCTATTTTATAATCGTTGTATTCTAAATTTTCCATAAATATGTTTTTACAATTCTATAGGTTCTAAATATCTTTTAATCAAATCTTCGCCGCCTTCATCCATTATTACCATTGTACCACCAGCGTACAATTTTGCATTATATTTTTGCGAATATGTGCGCATCAGTTTTTGTTGGTTTTCTTCTTTTTCTTCACTTACATCCAAAAACAATAATCCTTTATAGTCGCCTTTGCCCATTATCAAACTCAATTTAAAGCCATAAGCAATAAGACAGCCCGCAATGTTTTCGTATTTTTTTTGAGGCTTTCTATTATGCTGAGCTATTTCTAAGTATGCAATTGAAGGTATTGCTTTTTCAATCATTTCAAAAATCATACAACCTTCAATTACATTAGGGCTATCATTTGTAACCAACACATAACCAGTACAATTACGCTTCTTTACATGTTTGCTAAAATTAAAATGCCAGTTTTGGTGTATCGAAGGCATTTCTTCCAACAAACCTTTTCTAATTAAAGCATCAATATCTTTTTTTGTAGCTACCTCAATAATTGTAACCTTCATTATTTAACTTTATCTACCATCCTAACACAAAGATATAAAATTATACAATATGTACAATTTAAAATTAAAAAAAGGCGATAAAACATTATCGGTTTTGAACCTAAAATAAATGAGAGTTAAGCCATTAGGGAAACTGGATAATTCAAGTTCATTTATATCAATAAGCTTGTGAAACCTAATAAATAATTAATAACTTGAGTTCGATAAATAAATACTGTTTTTGTAATAATTTGGGCGTTTTGACACGCCGTCCGCTGTATCTTTTTTTATTTGTCTATCCCCCCGACCCCCGAAGGGGGATATTCGGCGTAAAAAAAGGATGCCGCTACCATCGTTAACGCTCTAAAATCACAAATAACATTGACTTACAGCAAATTATACTATAGTTTAATAATCGAACTCAGGTTAATAAAATTTCTTTTATTAGCTTCACAAATGCTAAAATTGTAAATGCTTCTACAACCTCAATTTTACCAGCAATTAGCGCATTTATACACCCAAACCGAAATTGCAATTTTGTTAAAATGGATTGCAGAATGCAAAACCCTTAACCACAGCCAAGTTATTTATGAGCAAATTTTAGAGGAACTTAAAAATGGCAAACCTATACAATATGTTTTAGGCGAAGACGAGTTTTATGGTTTAACTTTTAAAGTAAACCAAAATGTGCTTATACCCCGACCAGAAACAGAGGAACTGGTTGATTTAATTATTAACGATAATAAAAACCAACGGGTTACTATTTTAGATATAGGAACAGGCAGTGGCTGTATTGCGGTTTCGTTACAAAAAAAATTGCCAAACGCTTTGGTTTCAGGTTTAGATATATCGGAAAATGCAATTGAATTGGCAAAAAAAAATGCCCAATTAAATCACGTTAGTATTGGTTTTAGTATTGATGATGCGTTAAAACTTAAGCCCAAAAACTACCCGAAATACGATATTATAGTAAGCAACCCACCTTATATTGCTAGTGCCGAAAAGCAAGATATGTGCCTACAGGTTTTAGATTTTGAACCACATTTGGCTTTATTTGTTGATGATGAAAACCCGCTCATTTTTTACGATGCCATAAGTGATTTTGCTTTAACAAACCTATTACCGCAAGGCAAATTGTATTTCGAGATTAACCAAAATTTAGGCCATCAAACACAACAAATGCTAGATAAAAAAGGGTTTAATGTCCAAATTATCAAAGATATAAATGGTAACGAAAGAATTATTCTCGCTCAACTACGGGGGTGAAACTGGGTGATGGTTTGGCGTAAAAAATCGCTATCTAAATGGGTATAAATTTCGGTAGTGGTAATACTTTGGTGCCCCAGCATTTCTTGTATTGCCCTTAAATCGGCCCCGCCTTCTATTAAATGTGTGGCAAAAGAGTGCCTAAAAGTATGCGGACTAATAGTTTTGGTTAAACCAATAGTTTTAGATAAATCTTTTATAATCATAAAAACCATAACACGGCTTAGTTTTGTACCTAAGCGGTTTAAAAAAATATAATCTTCGTTTCCGGGTTTTATTTTTACGATGTGGCGGATGGTTTGCAAATAAATTTCTAAGTGTTTTATAGCCGAGCTTCCCATAGGCACTAAGCGTTCTTTATTGCCTTTGCCGGTAACTTTTAAAAACTCAACTTCGGCAAAATAGTTGGATAGTTTTAATTCTACCAACTCCGACACCCGCAAACCCGAGCCATACATTACCTCCAACATTGCTTTATTGCGTATGTTTTCGGGTTTACTTAAATCAAGGCTATCTATTAATTGGTTAATTTCGGTAAGACTAAGCACATCGGGCAATTTTCTGATTGTGCGTGGCGCTTCAATTAATGCACAAGGGTTTATGCTTATTAAATCCTCCAACACTAAATATTTAAAAAATGCTTTTAAGCCACTAATTATTCGAGCTTGGCTGGTCGCCAACATACCCAATTGGTTTACCCATTCTAAAAAATCTTTAATATCTTGTGCTACAACTTGTGAAGGAGATTTATCTTGCTTTGCAAAATCTAAAAACTGCTGTAATTTTTCAACATCGGCTAAGTATGCCGCCACCGAGTTTTTAGAAAGCGATTGCTCTAATTTTAAGTATGCCGTAAAACCTTTAATGTGCGGTAGCCAGTTCATTTTTTGGTAAACAAATGTTATAAAGTTAATTTCAATTTAATTTCGAATTATATATTTCCTATTAAAATTCACTTCGAAAATAAGCAATTTATCACACTATCTCAGCAAGCTTTTGAGTTAAACTGTTTGGGATTTAAATCTTATTATTTGCTCAAAAATAGGTATAAACTGGTTTAAAATATTTCCCAAATTATGAAAAGTAATGGTACATTTATTGGTTAACTAACTTAACGCCAAGAAAAAAAATATACAACCAACCAAGAAAAAAATTAGACTTTTTATATCTAAATGAGATTTTTTCGCTAAAATTGAATTTGTTTCATTTATCACTTAAAATCACCTATGAGTTTTAAAACATTTTTTATTGTTGCAGTTTCCGTGTTTATTACGGTACTTTTTATGCAAAATACCGATGAAGCAAATTTTAAAATAGTTTTAACCAATATTAGCGTTTCTAAAACAGTTATGTTGGCATTGGTGCTAGTTTTGGGTTTTATATTGGGATTAATGGCTGGAAAGAAAACTGTTCTGGAAACAAAAACTAAACAACCGTACCCTAATATTCCCTTAGAAATTGAGAATACCTATAATGAAGACCAAGATTACATTACAATGAATCCTAAAAAAAAATTATCAAATGAAGATAGGGATTATATAAATTAGCGATTTTAGGTTAATATTTGGGTATTTTTTGTTAATTGTTAAATAAAATGCAATGGTTAATTGAAATAAAAACCCATTGCATTTAAAATAATTATAATTAAGCCGAGTTTCTAGCAGCGTTTACAATACCGTACAAAGTTCTTAATATTAATTTGTTGTAAATTAATTTATCGCTTTCGCTGATTCCTTTTTCTAGCGATTTAATAATAGCATAACGTTGAATAATAACTAGCGGTAAAACAATTTTTTCTCGTACTAGAATAGATTCGTGTTCTATAGGGTATTTTTCCATTAATATTTTAGAATCGCTAAGTTCTAAAATTAGGGATTGGGTAAGATCAAATTCTTGTTTAAGTGTTTTCCAAAACTCCCCAAAATTTGGGTCATCGGCAAGGTAAGCGGTAAGTCTAAAATCGGCTTTTGTCATACTCATCATACAATTATCTATAACGGTTTTAAAAAATCCCGATGTTTTGTATAAATCTTTTGCTTGTTGCCATTTACCGCTTTCTTTAGCTGATTTTAGGGCCGAGCCTACACCATAATAACCCGGAATGTTTTGTTTTAACTGCCCCCAAGAGGTTACAAAACTTATAGCTCTTAAATCTTCGAGTTTTAACTCTGCTTCTGAATTTCGTTTTACTGGCCTACTGCTTATGTTAATTTCGGAAAGCATTTTTAAAGGACTTTGCACTTCTAAAAACTTTAAAAACAGTGGGTTATTTCGCAAATTAACAAACGAATGGTAGCTAACTGTTGCCATATCGGCAAATAATTTTTTCTCATCGGCATTCATTGTATTGCTTTGTTGCTTATTTAAAGCCGAAGTAATACCTGCATGAATAAGCTGCTCCATATTATTAATGCTACTTTCGAAAGTGCCGTAATGCGAGCTAATGGTTTGCCCTTGTACCGTAATTTGTATTTGTTTGTTAGCAACATCTTTACCAAAAGATGCGTAAAAACGATGTGTTTTGCCACCACCACGGGCAGGTGGGCCACCCCTACCATCAAAAAAAGCTAAATCAATGTGGTTATTTCTAGAAACGGCAGTAAGGTTAGATTTTGCATTATATAAGGAATAATTAGCCATTAAATAGCCACCATCTTTGGTGCTATCGCTGAAGCCTAACATAATTACTTGTCTATTTTTGCGTCGCTCTAAGTGCTTTTGATAAACCGGGTGTTGGTAAAGGCTTTCCATGATTTCATCAGCTAGATTTAAATCGTCTATTGTTTCAAAAAGTGGCACAAAATCAATATCCATCTCGTCCATTTGCCAACCGCACCATAAAAATAATTGTACTAATTGTAAAATATCGGAAGCTTTTTGGCAATTGCTAATAATAAACCTGTGGCAAGCCCTTTTACCATTATTGGCTTGTATAGTTTTTATCAGTCGTATTACTTCTAATGCATCTTTACCTAAATCGCTAAAGTTATCAAAAGCGGTAAAATCGGCTGTATTTAAAGTTATTGCGGCAATTTTTTCGGCTTCGCTTAAGTTAAAATAGTTGGCATCTAAGCCAGATTGTAGCTGGTTACTTGCTACACAATCTTTAAAAAGGTTTCTTAATATTCTACTATCTTGCCTAATATCTAAAGATGCAAAGTGGCAACCAAAAAGTTTTACTTTCCAAATCATATCATCAACAATATCGCAAAATAATGCATCGTGGTAATTTGTTAATACATCTTTTATTTTGCGTAATTTTTGTAAAAGCGGTTCTTTAATATCCGTTACGTTTGCCTGTGTATTATAAGCATTTTGGTAAATCATATCTTCTAAAATAGCCATAGGCTCGGCTACACCATTAAAAGTAATACGACGCTTCATTGATTTAAAATCGCGGTAATAGCACCTAAAAAGTGCTTGTCTTAAAAATGAAGTAACTTTTTTTGTGGTTTCGGATGTTACGAAGGGGTTTCCATCTCTATCGCCCCCAGGCCAAAAACCTAACTCAATTAAACTGTGGTTTGCTAAATCTAATTTAAATGATTGTTCTAAATTTTTATGAACATCACTTGCGGTTTGGTATAAAATATTTTCTAAGTACCAAGTTAAGCTAATTGCTTCATCAACTGGGGTAGGTTTTGTTTTATTAAAAAACGGGGTTTTACCTAGTTGTTGTAATAAAAGGTTTATGGCGTTTACGTTATTTTGTTTAATTGCATCTGTTAAATCAGTCATAATACCCAAAACGGCACTTGGGTAAAATTGTGTAGGGTGCGCAGTAAAAACTAATCGTAACTTAAACTCTTGCAGGCACTCTTGTATTTTTTTGTACAAGTCTTCATCCTCAACCGCTTGGTTCATTAGCACACTTAACGAGCTTGCTTCTTCGCCCATTTTAATTTTAGAAAACGCGGCATCTTCCACAGCATCAAACAAAACCACTTGTCGTTCAATATATTGTATAAACCTAAATAGTATATCGTTACATTCTTTGGGATTGGTTTGGGCGTTTTGCTGGCTAAAAAAGGATTCAATAATTTTATCGGGGCGGGTATTGTTAAAAATTCCTTCTTCGCAATGATCGAAAAAATAGGGTAATGCTAAACCTGTTTTTTTTACTTGATAAAACGGTAGTGTTAAAAAAAGACTATTATATAAGTCGAATTTAGTAGTAACCTCATTTTTAAATGTGGCTTCTTTAGAATTAGATTGTGTTATAAGCGTTGGCATAGCGGAAAAATACGCTAAACTTGTTTGCAAACAAAATTTTTACATAAAAATGGTTATTTTTTTTAAAATCTTTAATTTTGTAGCTGTTTTTTTAGAATTTTTAGATTGATATTTAATTATTCTGCGACTAAAGTTTCGGAAACTATATCGTAATTATTTGATTTATTATTTTTTTTGTTTAATAAAAGCCACGATGAGCCGTTTAATAGTAGCGTAATGAATATGATGATACACAATAGTTTTTCGTTACCCAAATTGTTGAAAAAAAATACTATTATGATAAATAAAATATTTATTACTAAAAGTGTTGCAGTAGCTTGTAAATGAGTAAAATTTAAATCTAACAATCTGTGATGAATATGGTTACGGTCGGCATCGAAGGGTGATTTGCCATTTAAAATACGTAAAGTAAAAACCCTTAAAGCATCAAAAATGGGAATAATTAGTAAACCTAAAATAATTACTGCTGCCGAAGAAAAAACGGATTTATGCACTAACGATATAGCATAATTAGATTCAATAAAATTTATTGAAAATATAGCCATAACAAACCCCAAACTTAATGAACCTGTATCGCCCATAAAAATTTTGGCTGGCGTTTTATTATAAAATAAAAATCCTATTAAAACGCCGCATATTGTTACAGCTAAAAGCATAAAACCCAATTGGTGCATTTGCCAAAAACATATAGCAAAAACAATATTTGCAAGTAAGGCCACACCACCTGCTAGGCAATTTATACCATCAATTAAATTAAATGCATTTATTAAAAAAATTATAAAAAGCACAGTTAAAATTATGCTAAGGCCGTAAGGGATTTCGCCTATTCCAAATATGCCGTAAAAACTGGTAAACCTAATATTGGCAATTACTGTTGTTGTTAAGGAAGCAATAAATTGTGCAAAAAATTTCTTCTTGGGGTCAACCCCAACCAAATCATCAGTTAAACCTAACGTAAAAATTATTATTGAAGCAACAAAAATGTAATTGATTTTTGGTATTGGGTAATAGGATGCAAAAATAGCCGCACAGGCAATTATGGTAATATACATAGCTACACCACCAAGGTTAGGGATATTATCTAAATGTACTTTCCTTATTTCGTTAGGGTTATCAAATAAATGGCATTTATTAGCCACGTATATAATTTTTTTTATAGAAAAGCAAACTATAAGTAAGGCAGAGAAGAAGACACAGATTATTAAAAAAAACATGTTTTGCATAATTTAATATATTGATAAAAGTATCAATTTTATTACAAAAAATATGTTTTTTATAACACTATTTTATTAATTTTTAATACAATTACTCTATATTGTTAATATTTAAATAACAATCATTTAAAAATTAGGAAATATTAAATTATATTAACATTAAGTAGTTAATATCGTTTTATTGATTTATTTCAATAATTAACACTCATATAATTCAATATAAATTATTTGATTTAAAGTAATTTATTTGAAAATAATGTATTTACGCTACCTGCTAAATTTTCAATAGTTTTGCACAAAAAAACTTGTAACCCTTTAGGAGTGTTATATATATGGATAATGTTTTTAAGTTTTAAAATACAAAATTTAAGAGTTAACCTTTTTTGCCATTAATTATAAAATTTTTAAAATTTAAGGGTAGTACGTTTTTTATTTTTTTTAAAACTTTTTTATGTGGTGGTAATTGTGTGTAGGCAAACCGTTGTTTGTTTAAAATTTGATTTCGTTGCCAAACCACATAAAAACAAGGGATTTTTTTAAATTCGAAGAATTTATTATTTAATAAAAGTTTAGTATAATCTGAATAAATATTAACCAAATCGGGTCTGTTTTCAAAATCATATCGGGTAAAAACTGTATGGATTTTGGAAGGATTTGCAGGATTATAATTACTAAAATGATAGAAGTATAATTCACAATCAGTATTAACAAAATATCTATCGTTTTTTATGCTTAAAAACCTTTCGTGTAAATTCCAAGGTCCAATATTGTAACCTGGATGATCAATAATTTTACATTTTCCGAATAAAATTGGTACTAAATTTATCCATAACTGGTCTACAAATAAACCTTTTGCTAGATTGTGGAACCCAAAATTATAGGTTCGTTGTTTCCACCAATTTAGCATATTTAGGGTGTTATCAGTTTTTTTAAGAGCTATAAAACCTAAATTATATAAGCCAAAATTTAAAAAATCGTTTTCGAAAGGTGTTTTTCCATCTATGGGTATAGGTTTTAAAATATGCGGTGTTAATAAAATATCATCAACCCCTAAATAATCTTCCAATGGTTTAAAATTTTGATATACATAGATATCTGGATCTAAATAAAAAACTAATTGGGCGTTTAGTTTTTCAAAAAAATGTAAAAAGTAAAGTGGTTTTACAGCCGTATTTAGTTCAACAATGTTATATTTTAATGCTAAATCTAAAATATCAGGTTCAATTTGAGCTATGGGTAAAATATTTATGTTAAACTGATTATAGTTAATTTGGTTTGATTTTTCATCAATTAAACCAACATAAAATTCAAAATTGGGATTATGTAATAAAAAAGACTGCCCCAATAATAATGCTTGTGCAAAATAATTGTTAGAACATAACGTAAAGGCAATTTTCATATCATATTATGTTAATCTTCAATAACAGGTTCGCCTCTTTTTTTTCTAACTTTTGCGGCAGGTGGGTCTACCCATTTTTTTCTTTCCATATCGTAGGTTTTAATTAGTTGGGCTGGGTTGCCAGATATCAAACTATAATCTGGGAAAGAACGTGTTACAACAGAGAAAGCAGCTACGGCACAATATTTACCCAAAGTTACTCCTGGTAAAATAACTACATTTATTCCGATACCAGTAAAAGCACCAATTTTTACATAACCTTTTGATACCAAACGTCTTTGTCTGACGGTTATATTTTCTTCTGGAATGTAGCTATGTGTATGATCTGATACGTAGAAAAAATCGGCTGTTTCAACTCCGTCTTCAATAATAATTTTATCAATTGCGGTTATTGAAGAATAATCTCCAATAAAAACATTGTTACCTATACTAATTTGTGGTGTAAAAGTTTGGTTTGTATATGGGTAGCTATCGAAAGCCGAAATCCAACTATTAGCGCCTAAATGTGAATTATTACCAAATGTAATATACTCTTTACCAGCTATTGGGCGCCTAGGAGGATAAATTTTTGTACCTGTACCTGTTTTAATACCAAAGTTTGGCACTTCTGTTATAGGCTGGGCATTTGTAGTACCTAAAAGCTTCCTTTTAATAAATCTTAATATTCTTATTACCATCTTATTTTTATAATTAATAATTTAAGCGATTTGTTAATTTTTATATCACCAAAATAAATCTTCAATATAATAAAATGATAAATTAAATATTAAATTATAAATTTTAATAAAGCTTACTTTAATAAATGTTTTAAAATTTTACTAACAAAAAAATACACCGACAGTAATACTATGCTAATTATAAAAGCTACAACAGCATTTTTTACCGCATTAGCATTAAATGTTTTTAAAGGCAATACAGGAATGTCTAAAAACTGGAATAAAGGCGTTTCTTGGGTTAAGTTGTTTTTTGCGGCTTCTAAACTTTTTACCAATTCAGTGTAGGAGTTTTTTAAAATTTGTATATCTGTTTGCTGTTTTTCTTTAGTTACTATACCTATTTGTTTGCTGGGGTTTAAATGAGCATCTTGAAATGAGGCACCACCATACATTGCGTTAAAATAAGCTACCTGTATTGAGTCGGTTTTTTTTTGCAAAAAAGCTAAGTTAATTTTAGATCGTTGGGTTTTAGTATCAATATAATACTTAGTTACTTGATTTAATAAGGCCTCTAAAAAATATTTAGAAAACAATTGATTTTCGGTTAAACAACTTACTTGCAAAATACTAGTGCCCGCCGCCCTGGGTTCAACTTTAATATATTTAGTAATTATTAACTCGTATATATTGTTGATTATAGAATTTGCGAAAAGATAATTAGATGTATTAGTAGTATCGTTAAAATTTATTTTATTACTTGGCCGGTTTTTTGTCCATTTTTCTCTATAATCTAAAGAATCCAGAAAAAAATCGGCAAATATTAGTTTATGATTGTTGATAGTAATTGTACTTTTTAATGTTTTTTCTATTAATAAACGTGATTGTATAAGCTCTACAATGTTTGATGTACTACTAAAAACACCTCCCGCATCCGACCCTAATTCTATACCAAACTCTTGCTCTAGTTTTGAGTAGGGTGATTTTTTATTAACTTCTACGCCCTCATCTAAGGCAAATGTTATTACGGCTAAGTAAGATGGTTTTTTAAGTAAAGTATAAAAATAAATGGCTATGGAACTTAATAATGCAATTATTAAAATTATTAACCATTTACTTATAACGTAATCAACTATAATTTTTATTTGTAAAAGTAATTTTTTGGGCGAAAATTCATCAAATATCCTATCTGAGTCATTTTCCTTGTTCTCTAAACTCATCGGTTAAGTACTGTAAATAATATTGCCATTGTAGAAGCCAGTGCCGAGAAAACAGATACTAACTCAATAACACGTAACTTTTGATTTTCCTTTTTAGCTGGTACAAAAATTTCGGCACCAGGAGTAATATTGGGATAATTTCTAAAAAACAAAAACGATTTAGTTCCTTTTACTCCTCCGTTTGAATATATTACATAAGGTTTTTTGGTTGATGCCCTGTCACCAAAACCTCCGGATGCGATTATATAACGCCTAAATCCATAATTTTTATCGTACCTTACTAAAGCGGGGTACAAAACTTCGCCATTCACCCTAACTGTTTGTATTTGTTTGGGTATTCTTAAGGTGTCACCATCGTTTAAAAACAAATCAATTATAGTGTTGGGTTCTTTTAAAATTTTCCCCAAATTAATACCAACATTATCTGATTTTTTTTTAAATGCACCATTAATATCGTTTTGCAAAATTATACTTGGCACACCAGCTTGCATATTTTGTTTCATCAAATTATTTAAACCCGCTTGGCTATTAGCCAATTCGGTTTTAGTAAACTGTCTTGATCGTACCAAAACTGCCCCATCTAAAAATGCTTGCTGGGTAAGGCCACCAGCTCTTTTTACCAAATCAGATATTCTATCGTTTTTTGATGCTAGAGTATATTTGCCTGCATATATTACTTCGCCTTCTATAACCACATTTTTTTGAGTAAAATAGCCAGGTGCTGGGCGTATATATATTTCATCAAATGGTAATAAGGTAGTTTTAGAAATTAAAGAATCGGAACTATAATTAGCGTTTATATCTTGTTCAAATATAATTGCGGTTTGAGGATTTGCAGCTTTTGCATCAGCATTTTTTATTCGTCTTGATACTTCTAAATGTTGCACTGATGCATTTTCTTTTAAACCGCCTCCCATCATAATAACATCATAAATTGTCATACCTTCTTCGTATAATACTACCCCAGGGTTTGCAATTTCGCCGCCTATAGTAATATAATAACCCTCTTTTAATTCAAATTTAGAATATATTACTACACGGTCTTCTTTTTTTAAAGTAACATCGGGTATTTCTCCGTTTATTAATTTAGCTAATTCAACACTTACAATTTCAGGACTTAAATCGCTTTTTAATCGGTGAATACTAGCCCGGCCCACAAAGGCATCTTCTCGTAAACCATCAGCTTCTAATATCAACCTTGTTAAGGTAAGGCTATCTTTTAACTCAAACTCGCCAGGCCTGTAAACTGCACCTTTAATGCTTACCCTGTTTGCAAAGCGGTTTAAAATTTTACCAAATGTGTAACTATCTCCTTTTTGCGGAAAAATTTTTGATACATCGGCAGCATTAATAGTGGTTAACTCCCTATCAGTAGCTGTATTTCTAAAAACTTTTATTTTTGCTGTGTATGCATTATCGGTTGCGCCACCAGCAAATTTTAAAATTGTTGCTAAAGTTTCGCCTTTTTCTACATCGTAAAGCCCCGGCTTTTTCACTTCCCCTTTTAATTCTACCCTAATGTTATAGGTGTTAATTTTTATAACATCTTGATCCATTAAACGTAAATTGTTCTTTTTTCCTCCGTTTAATAAATAATCGTACACGTCTATTTTTGCAACCGTAATGTTATTTCGTATCAACTGTATATTTCTATACGAACCGTTTATGTTTGGCCCCCCACAGGCATACAAAGCATTATATGCGCTAGCTAATGATGGTAAAGTGTAAGTGCCTGGTAATGTGGCCTCACCTATAATAGTAATTTTAATGCTTCTAATTACACCTAAATTTACATCTACAGATGTTCTCCCATTTTTAATATCGTTGTAAATAGTGCTTGCTAGTTTTTGCGTAATTATTTTTTTTGCTTGCTCAATGGTATAACCACTTAATGCTATAGGGCCAACTAAGGGTATTCTAATTACACCCTCGGGCGATATTTTTAAAGTGTAGTTTGCTTCCGAGTAGCCCGTAACATCTATAATTAATTCGTCATCGGCAGCTAATTGATAATTTTTAGGTGTAGGTATGCGTAAATTTGGTTCAAAAGTTATTTTAGAATTACTAAATACACCTTTACCATAATTTTCGGCTATTAGCGAACTGAACGCGTTGTTGAGGTCTAAAACGGGCTTTTGTTCGAGAAAGCTTATCGAATCTTGCAACCTGTTACCCGTTAATGGTTTTTCGCGTTGTAAATACTTTGTATCGTTATTGGGTTTGTTTCTATCTAATAATTTAATTCTTTCTTTAAGTTTTACAACTTCGGTACTATTCATTCCTTGTTGTAAAGCATACTCTTCTATTTGATCGTCCTGGATATTTAATTTGTTGGATTCGGAAATAAAATCTCTTATTTGATCTTCGGTTAACTCTTCTACTTTAACAGTACCCAAATCTTGAGTTTTTTGTGCTAAGCTAAAAAGTGGAAATATTATAATTAGTAAAATATAAAATACTTGCTTTTTTAAACGCAAGTGTAGTGTTGCTTTTTTAACTCCCATAACTAACCATCCTAATTAAAATGCAAAACTGACGTTATTTTTGGTTTTTAACATTAACTAAATGTTAATTTTTGGTTAAACGTTATATATAAAGGTGTAATACCAATATTTTTGTATTGGTATAAAAAACAATTTAAACTAAATTTAAACATTATACTTGTTTATTCTCAGTTTGCCAGTCATTGTACTGTTCAAAAGCCACACCTGTAAAGAGATAATCTCTCATAAATCATTATGCTTAATCAAAATATGTTCCTTGTTTTTATCTTGCAATAAAGATTTTTCGAGTGCTGTTTTATTAGCCGCACTTGATAACAAATAATGGGTAGTATCTAATTCTTCTTCAACCGTAATTGTAATGGGTTTAGATTTAAATGTAGTTTTAATAGCTTCTAAAATATCAGAATTTACTTCCTGTGCGGATGCAAAATGATAGGTTGTATACATAAATAATATATTTAAACGATGTTTTTATTTTAAAATTCGGGTTTTATAACCGTTTTAATTTAGTTATAAATTTTTAAATCCTTAATAAATTTAAACAAAATAACCCGGTATAACAAGTTTACAAAACTGCTAAATCTGCTTACTTTAAAAAAAGGATTTTTTTATTGAGGCTGTTTAATCCGATGTTCTTGAGCAACTAAAAATAATTCAATTTTGTTTAGTAACCCCTCACAAAAAAACCTAAACCCAACCCATTTTATTTTCGTATGTTAATCAAAAAAAACCTATGTCGATAAAAAAAATACTTTACTTTATTTTATTCTGTTGCACTCCCCTACTTTCTATAGCTGTTAATATTCAGCGAGATGTGCTATATAGCCTTGTAGATAAAGGCGAATACAACAAACTAGACATTTATTATCCTAAAATTAAAGGCGAAGCAAAAGATGTAATTATTTTTATTCACGGTGGTTCGTGGCGTAGCGGAAGCAAAAAAGAGTATTGGTGGCTAGGCCGAAATTTTGCCCGTAAAAACACGGTAGTGGCAATTATAAATTATCCACTTTCGCCTAAAAGCCAATACCAAGAAATGGCTTTTGATTGTGCCGAGGCGGTTAAATGGGTGCAAAACAATATTTCTAAATTCGGTGGAAACCCTAATCGTATTTTTTTAATGGGACACTCGGCAGGCGCACATTTAGCAACATTAATAAATCAAGACCAACGCTATTTTAATAAAGCTGGCATTAAAAATCCCGTTAAGGGCGTTATTTTAAATGATGCTTTTGGCTTAGATATGTACCAATATTTTACCACCGACCCTAATGGCGAACATGTGCCAGGTTTTAAGGAAACTTTTACTTCTGAAAGCAATGTTTGGAAAGAAGCATCACCATTAAATTATATTAAAATTGTACCTAACCCGTATTTAATTTTTATTGGAGAAAAAACATTTCCTTCTATTCGTTTACAATCGCCAGATTTTTACAACAAAATAAAGCAGGCGCAAATAAAATCGGAAATTAAAGAAATTAAAGGCAAAAAACATGTAGGTATGATAGCCCAAATGGTTTTGGGTTGTAATAAAATGTATGCCTATATTTTAGATTTTATGAAATTAACCAAATAAACTATCGACTCTGGATTAATACTTTTAAAATTTAATTTGTGTACTAAAATTAATTTACAACGTTTGTAATTTGGTGTTTAAAAAATCAATTAACTTACTGCACTGTACTTTCGCATTTATTTTAAATGCTTCGCCATCAGGCACAATTACCCATCCTTCTGCCAGTTTTAAATCTTCTAATACAGTATAAAAACCTTTAGAAAGCACCGGACTTGAGGCGAATTTTATTTCAATGGCTAGCACAGGTGTAATCCCATCTACTAATAAAATATCGCACTCGGCACCATGTTGTGTACGATAGTAATACATATCAATATGATCGGGTTTGGTTTGTGAAATTTGCTCTACCACGTAACCTTCCCATGATGCGCCTACGCTAATATGTAATGGCAAATTGTTTTGACTTGCTACACGGTTAATTACGTGTAATATGCCACTATCTCTAATATATAATTTTGGTGATTTTACCACCCTTTTTGTAGCATTTACAAACCAAGCGGGCAGTTGCCGTATTAGAAATGCTGCTTCCAAAAAATCTAAATATCGTTTTATAGTAGTTGCAGATATACCTAATGACCGGGCGTAAGTTTCTGAATTCCAAATCCCACCATTGTTAGCAGCCAACATAAACCAAAAGCTACGCAATAGTTTTTCTTGCAATTTTACACCAAAAAGTTGCGATAAATCACGTTCAATATATGTACGTATAAAATTTTCTTTCCAGCGAGTAAAAGCTTTATCGTCTTTAGCTGTTAATGCTAACGGAAAACCGCCTCTGTACCAATGTTGTTGTTGGCTAATGTTAGTTTGGGCGGCTTCTAGTAAATTAATTGGTGAAAGTTCTATAAAAGCTATTCGGCCTGCTAATGATTCGGATACGCCTTTTACTAACTCTGGAGATGCCGAACCAGTTAAAATAAAACGGCCGGGTTTGCGGTAATTATCTATAACTGGCCTTAACTGCGAAAAAAGCTTAGGCATACGCTGTACTTCATCTAAAATAATACAGCAATCTTGAAATTGATTGAAAACATACTCGGCATCGTTTAATTTGGCAATGTCTGCGTCGCTTTCTAAATCAAAATATAAAATTTCTTTTTTGTTAGCATTAGCTAATTGTTTTGCCAAAGTAGTTTTACCCACTTGCCTTGGGCCTAGCAATGCAATTGCGGGAAATTCGCTTAATAAAATATCAATATTTGCTGATGCCGAACGATTTATCATAATGCAAATATAATAATCAACCGAGTAAATCCAATACTAAATATTGGATTTACTCGGTTGATAACTCCAAAAAGTGAAATATTAGCGAAAAATAGATTGCTTTATAAATGTATGTTGTACTTAAAAAAACTTGGTAATACGCTAAAATATGTACTTAAACTAAAAATATTTGGGTATTATCCCAATTTAAGAATGATTATCTTTTGCCTATCTCTACAAAATCTCTATCAACTTCGCCTACATAAACTTGACGAGGACGGCCAATAGGTTCTTTATTTTCACGCATTTCTTTCCATTGAGCAATCCATCCCGGTAAACGGCCTAAAGCAAATAAAACGGTAAACATTTCGGTTGGGAAACCTAAAGCTCGGTAAATTATACCCGAATAAAAATCAACATTGGGGTAAAGTTTACGAGTAACAAAATATGGATCGCTTAAAGCCACTTCTTCTAATTTTTTGGCTATATCTAAAACAGGGTCGTTTATACCTAGTTTTTCTAAAATATCGTCACAAGCTTTTTTAATAATTTTAGCTCTTGGATCAAAGTTTTTATAAACACGGTGACCAAAACCCATTAAACGGAACGAATCGGCTGGATTTTTAGCTTTATTTACCCATTTATCAACATCGCCACCATCGTTTTTAATTTGCTCTAACATTTCTATAACTGCCTGGTTAGCACCGCCGTGTAAAGGCCCCCAAAGTGCCGAAATACCTGCCGAAATAGATGCATACAAATTACAATCAGATGAGCCAACAATACGAACCGTTGATGTTGAACAGTTTTGCTCATGGTCGGCATGTAAAATTAAAAGCACATTCATCGCATCTACAATTATTGGGTCAATAATTATATCTTCGGTACGTTGCCCAAAAGTCATATTCAAAAAATTAGTTACATAATCGAACTTATTTTGAGGATAAATGTAAGGATGTCCTAAAGATTTTTTATAAATCCATGAAACTATGGTTGATAATTTTGCTAATAATTTAATAATAGTTTGATCTGACTCTTCGGCTGTTGGGTGTGGGTTTAACGATTCGGGGTAAAAAGATGATAATGAACATACTAATGAAGAAAGTTGACCCATTGGGTGGGATTTTGACGGAAAACCATCAAAAAATTTCTTCATATCTTCGTGTACTAAAGTATGCTTACTAATTTCGTTTTGGAAACCAGTAAGTTGCTCTTGAGTTGGTAAATTACCATAAATTAAAAGAAATGCCACCTCTAAAAAAGTAGATTTTTCGGCCAATTGCTCAATTGGATAACCTCTGTATTTTAAAACCCCAATTTCACCATCTAAAAATGTGATGGCACTTTTGGTTGCACCTGTATTTTTGTATCCAGTATCTAAGGTTATATAACCTGTTTGGTCACGCAATTTTGATATATCAATGGCTTTTTCTTGCTCTGTTCCTTCGATAATTGCAAATTCAAATTTTTGGTCTCCTAATTGTATAGTTGCTGTACTTGGCATATCTTAATTGTTATGTTGCAAACTTAATAAATACAATGCTTTTATTTTAGATAAAACATTTTTTATGCCTGTTTTTTTTAAAAGTACTGATAATTTTAAATTTTATACGTTTTTTATTAGTACAATGTTGTGTTGCTACATTAAAAAAATACTTAATTAAGCAATATTTATTTGCTATTTTAAAGCAAATCTGATTCTAAATATTGTTGCTTTTTAAATCAAAAAAAAAGCCTCAATTAAGAGGCTATTTTTTGTGGACCCGGAGAGATTCGAACTCTCGTCCAAACATGGGATCAGTTGCGCTTTCTACATACATATTTTGTGGTTTGTTTTAGAGATTAAATTGGCCACAAACAGCCTGTTTAATCCTTAGTTTTTTTAGTTTTCGAGGTAAAAGCAAAACCATTTTACCCTTATTCCGACTTTTCTGTGCTTCACTATCGGTTGCCGCCGAACTGGGCTCCCGGGAAACATCTCGCTTACACTTCTAAAGTGCAATTAAGCTAAAATCAACTTGGTTGAGATTAAGCAGCAAGAGCGTAGTTATTTTCGCCTGTTGTTTTTTGAAGATCAATATTATAGCGCTGTATCGTCAGTGCGCTGTATGCTTACACACTTATCGGCCATCCTGTCAATTCCGGTCGGGCCCAATGTTGTTTTTGTTAGATAGCAAATATACAGTATTGTTGCTTTAAAAATAGCATCAAAAATTAAACCAAAATTTTGTGGTTTTTGATTTTGTTTAATTTGCCAGGGTAAACTGATAATGCTTGTTTTAAACATTCCATAGCTTTAGCTAAATCGTTAACATTTAACACATAAGCCAAGCGCACTTGTTGCTTACCAGCTTGGTGGTTCGAGTAAAAGCCTGCAGCGGGCGCCATCATAATAGTTTGATTTTGGTATTCAAAATCTTCTAAAATCCATTGACAAAACTTTTCGGCATCATCAACAGGTAGCTGTGCTACTACATAAAAAGCACCTCCAGGGTTAGGACAAACTATACCTTCAATAGCGTTTAGGCTATCCACCAATATTTTTCTACGTAAAGTATATTCGTTAATTACATCGGTAAAATAGCTATCAGGTGTATCAACTGCTGCTTCGCCAGCTATTTGCTCAACCATGCCCGCACTTAAGCGAGTTTGTGCAAATTTTAATGCCGATGCCATTACGCTTTTGTTTTTGGTAATTAAACAACCTAATCTTGCACCGCAAGCACTGTAACGTTTAGAAATAGTATCAATAATTACCACATTTTCTTCTAAGCCGGGTAAGTTTAATGGCGATATAAAGGTTTTTCCATCATAACAAAACTCTCGGTAAGCTTCATCGCAAAAAATAAATAAATCATATTTTAAAGCCAATTCTTTTAAATCTTGCATTTCTTGCATACTGTATAAATAGCCAGTGGGGTTATTGGGGTTGCAAATAAATATGGCTTTAGTTTTTGAGGTAATTAATTTCTCGAAATCACTTACAGGTGGTAAACCAAAATTATTTTCAATTACCGACATTACGGGCACAATTACCACATTACTTTGGTGTGCAAAACCGTTATAATTAGCATAAAAAGGTTCGGGAATAATTATTTCGTCGCCAGCATCAAGGCAAGCCATCATGGCAATATTTATAGCTTCGGAGCCGCCAGTGGTTACAATAATATCATTAACGGTTAAGTTGTAATTAAACTTATTGTAGTAACTTACTAATTTATTGCGATAAGCCAATGTACCTTCGGATGAAGTGTATGCCCAAATTTTAAAATCTACACTTTTTATTGCAGCAATTACATTTGCGGGTGTTTCTATATCGGGTTGACCTATATTTAAGTGATATACTTTCTTACCTTCTTGTTTAGCTTTCTCGGCGAAAGCACTCAGCTTGCGTATAGGCGAAGCTGGCATATCAAATCCTTTTTTAGAAATTTGGGGCATTTTTTAATTTTTAATCTGTTGTAATTTTTATATGTAAAAAAAAAGCCTTTCTCTTTTATTCGAGAAAGGCTTTCAAGAATATGTTAAATTTTAATTGCCCACAGCCGCAATAACTTCTCCTTTAATATATAACATTTTTAAAGGAGTTTTTGAGTTTGAAGTAATTTTAACAAATTTTGTAAATGGTGCAGCAACCGCAGCGTTGTAAGTAATGGTTATTGTACCACTCTGACCTTTTAAAACTGGGGTTCCTTGCTTTGGCTCAACACTTGGTACCGTACAGCCACAAGTAGATTCTACTGCACTTATAATTAAAGGCTCGTTGCCAGTATTTGTATATTTGAATACAAAAGAAACAGGTTTACCTTGGGTTATTTTACCAAAATCGTGTGTTTCTTCCACAAATTTAAATTCGGCACTTTTTTCTTGAAATGAAGAAAGACCAATAAAACAGATTACTGCAAAACACAAAAAAAGGATTTTTTTCATTTTAGATTCTTTTAATTTAAATTCAAATATAGATATTTCTATTACTACAACAAATATAACATAAAGTTTTATCTAATTATATCGTTAAAATTTTTTCAATATATTTGACAATCTTCTTAAAATCTTTAAATGATTATTAATACAATAAATAATTTGCATAATACAAACAACCACGAATTAAGCTTTGATGATTTTAGAACCATTATTATAAATGATTATAAAATTGCTTTCGAAAGTAGGCAAATAAGCTTGTTAGGTAGACGAGAAGTATTAACAGGTAAGGCCAAGTTTGGTATTTTTGGCGACGGTAAAGAAGTTGCACAATTGGCTATGGCAAAAGCTTTTAAAAATGGTGATTGGCGAGCGGGTTATTACCGAGACCAAACTTTTATGCTAGCAACTGGTATGACTACTAAACGTCAACTTTTTGCACAACTTTACGCAAATACCGATGTTACTATGGAGCCAGCATCGGCCGGAAGGCAAATGAATAACCATTTTGCTACCCGTAGTTTAGACGATAACGGGAATTGGAAAAACTTAACCGATTGCAAAAACAGCTCTTCCGATGTGTCGCCAACTGCATCGCAAATGCAAAAGCTGGTAGGCTTGGCTTATGCTTCAAAATTATATAGACAAAATAAAAACTTAGCCCATTTAACCCAATTTTCTATAAACGGTAACGAAGTTGCTTTTGGCACAATTGGTAATGCATCAACATCCGAAGGTGTATTTTTCGAATCAATAAATGCCGCTGGCGTATTGCAAATACCCATGGCAATATCTGTTTGGGACGATGGGTACGGCATATCTGTACCTGCAAAGTATCAAACTACAAAAGAAAATATATCCGAAATTTTAAAAGGTTTTCAGCGGGAAGATAATGCCGAAGGCTACGAAATTTTTAAAGTTAAAGGATGGGATTATGTTGCCCTTTGCGAAACTTATGAAAAAGCTATTGCGGTTTGTAGAGAAAAACATATACCTGTACTAATACACGTTACCGAAATGACGCAACCGCAAGGGCACTCAACATCGGGTTCTCACGAACGTTACAAGCCAGAAGAAAGGCTAGCGTGGGAAAAAGAGTATGACTGTATTTCAAAAATGCGAGAATGGATTTTAGAATCGGCTATTGCAAACGAACAAGAAATAAGCGACTTAGAAAATACGGCCAAAAAGGAAATCAAAAGAATTCAAAAAGAGGCTTGGGCCGATTTTATGGCGGATATACAACAAGATAAAGATCAAGCTTTTGTATTGTTAGATGCGCTGGCAAATCATCACGAAGATGTAAAACAAATTACACTTATTTTAAGATCGGAGATTGACCCACTTCGAAAAGAAACCATATCTACAGTACGTAAAGCTTTACGTTTAACTCAAAAAAGCACTTCTGTTGAAAGAGACAATTTAATAGCTTGGTACAAAAATCAACAGTTAAAAAACCAACAACTTTACAATTCGTATTTATACACAAACACTGCACATTCGCCTTTAAAGTTAGGTGCTATTGCCCCCGTTTATAGCGAAACAGCACAAATGGTTAATGGAAGCGAAATATTAAACGCTTGTTTTGATGCTAATTTTGCAAAAGACCCTTTGATTGTTGCTTTTGGTGAAGATTTAGGTGCCATTGGCGATGTTAACCAAGGTTTTGCTGGCTTACAAAGCAAATATGGCGAAAACCGAATTACCGATACCGGTATTAGAGAAATTACCATTATTGGCCAAGCCTTAGGTTTAGCTTTACGTGGCCTAAAACCAATAGCCGAAATACAATATTTAGATTATGTTACTTATGCCATGAGTGTGCTTAGCGACGATATTGCTACCTTAAGTTACCGTACTAAAGGCGGTCAGAAAGCCCCTTTAATTGTGCGTACCCGTGGCCACAGGTTAGAAGGAATTTGGCATGCGGGTTCGCCTATGGGTATGATAGTAAGCGCAATGAAAGGTATGCATATTTGTGTACCACGTAATATGGTGCAAGCCGCAGGTATGTACAATACCCTTTTACAAGGCGATGAACCGGCAATGCTTATCGAATGCCTAAACGGTTACCGAATTAAAGAAAAAATGCCTGATAATGTGGGCGAGTTTAGGGTTGCTTTAGGAATTGCCGAAATTATAAAAGAAGGTGCAGATATTACGTTAGTATCATACGGTTCTACCATAAGAATTGTATGCGAAGCAGCGAACGAATTGCTTAAAATGGATATTGATGTTGAAATACTTGATTTGCAAACCCTAATGCCTTTTGATTTAAACTCGGCATGTGCTCTATCTCTTAAAAAAACTAATAAACTATTAATTGTTGATGAAGATGTACCTGGTGGCGGAAGTGCTTATATTTTACAGCAAATTTTAGAAAATCAAAATGGCTACCATTTTTTAGATGCCGCACCACAAACTTTAACCGCTAAAGAACACCGCACACCTTACGGTACCGATGGCGATTATTTTGGTAAACCAAGCGTAGATGATGTAGTTGAAAAGGTTTATCAAATGATGCATAATTATAATCCACAAAAATTTATTTAATTTAGGTTGCTAAAGCATGAATATTTCTTATGCCACGAATACACGAATTTAAAGTAAAAAAATTTTTGCAGGCCTAATCTATTTTGTGTTTTTAGGCCTAAATTTTTAACATTTATCTGCACCTAAATTTTAGTTATTTATCTATACATTAAATCAATTTTTTACAAACAAGATTTATAAGTACTTTTCAAAACATAATCTAGCCACGTTTTTTTACGGAAATGATGAAAAACCTATTTTTTAAAAATAATATAAAAACTATTGCTGTTACAATAATAGCAATTATCCCAATAGTTCTGGTTATAATTTGGTTTAACAATCGTACAAAACCAAATAACAACAACCCAGCTTTTGCACAATATATCGAAGCTTACACATCGGGTGTTATATCAAAAAACGAAATCATTAAAATACAATTTGCTGGTGGCATAAACAATTTACACACTGTAAATCAAGAAATTGACAATGATATTTTAACTTTTAGTCCCACTATAAAAGGTAAAGCCTATTGGTACGATGAGCGTACAATTGCATTTAAACCCGAAGAAAGTTTAGAACCTAACCAAACTTATCAAGCCAAATTAAATGTTAGTAAAATTTTGGCTGTTGCCGATGATGTAGCAACTTTTAATTTTGATTTTGAAGTAATAAAACCATCATTTAAAATAGAGCAAAACGGATTGCAATCTATAAATAACTCATCTCTAGATTATTTAAAACTAACTGGTAGCATTTTTACTGCCGATGAAGAAGATAGTAAAGCGATTGAAAAATTGTTAAAAGCCTCGTATACCGATGAAAACCTTAAAATAAATTGGTTGCATAATATAGTTACCAAAACATCGGATTTTGTGATTGACAGCATAAAAACAGCTGAAAACACCGAGGAACTTAACCTAATTTGGAACGGTGAAGCAATTGAAGCAGATGTGAAAGGAAATAATAAAATAGAAATCCCTGCTAAAGGAATATTTAAAGTTCTAGATATTAAGGCCATACAAGCACCCGAGCAATGTGTTTTGGTACAACTAAACCACCCAGTTTTAGCTACGCAAGATTTAAGGGGTTTAATAACCATAGGTAACCTCACCGATGTAAATTTTACCATTGAAGGTAGCCAAATTAAAGTGTATGCAGCCAATAAATTAGAAGGTAATTACACTGTTACCGTAAATGCTGGCATACAAAATATTGTAGATAAAAAACTAACTGATGCTGTAAATACGAGTATTATTTTCGAAAACCGAGCACCAGCGGTTAATATCCCCGGTAAGGGAACAATTATACCTAGTGCTGGCAAACTCTCCTACCCTTTCGAAGCTATAAATTTAAAAGCTGTTGATGTTACCATTATTAAAATTTACGAAAACAATATCCCGCAATTTTTAAAACAAAACAACATAAATGGCGAACAAGATTTAAGGCGGGTAGGCAAACCTTTAGTTGAAAAAACAATACGACTAGACGGTGATAAAAGCCTTAATCTTACCAAAAAAAATCGATTTGCCTTAGATATTGATAAACTGATAAAAGCCGAACCTGGTGCTATTTATAGAATTACTATTGGTTTTCAAAAATCGTACTCGTTATATAATTGTAAAGGGCTTAACGTTTCCACGGAGGATATTGATAGTGATGGAGAAAGTGAAGATAATTATTACGAAAAAATAGATGGCGATGATGGATTTTGGCAACGTTACAATAATTATTACCCAAAGGGTTTTAATTGGGAACAAAAAGATGAACCTTGTAACGCATCGTATTATAACCGAGACCGTTGGGTTTCTCGCAATGTTATAGCTTCCAACATTGGCTTAATTGCAAAACGTGGCAACAATAATTCGGTAATGGTTTTTGCAACCAATATTTTAGATACCGAACCTATGGAAGGTGTAGAAATTAGACTATTAGACTATCAAAACCAATTGTTACAAACCGCCAAAACCAATAGCGATGGGCTTGCTATGTTTGAAAACCCAAGCAAACCTTACCTATTAACGGCCAAAAAAGATGCGCAACGAGGGTACTTAAAATTAGACGATGGCTCGTCCCTACCGCTTAGCCGTTTTAACGCAAATGGCGAGATTGTACAAAGTGGCATAAAAGGATTTATTTATACCGAACGTGGAGTTTACCGTCCTGGCGATTCGGTTTTTGTAAGCTTTATTTTAGAAGATAAATCTCAAAAATTGCCTGCTGATGTACCAGTAGCGTTTGAATTATTTAATCCTCAAAACCAACTTATTAAACGAAACCTTTTATTTAAAGGCTTAAATGGCTTTTATGTATTTAAAACCAAAACTAATACTGGCGATGCTACTGGTAATTGGCTTGCCAAAATAAAAGTAGGTGCCGCAACCTTTAGCAAAACCATAAAAGTAGAAACCATAATGCCCAATAGGCTAAAAATAAATTTAGAATTCGGCAACCAAAATAGTTTAGGTACTGGCAAAGCAAACAATGGTTTATTGGCTGCAAAATGGTTGTTTGGCACTCCAGCAAAAAATTTGAAAGCAAAAGTAGATGCCACTTTAAC
>JAYULE010000183.1:0-28804 GCA_043763845.1 Sphingobacteriales bacterium | reverse complement strand
CGTAATTTCAACCAAACATCGCCGTAAGGCTGATTTAAATAACGCTGTTTAAACTCTTCGCAAACCACATTTTTTTGCACATCGAGGCTTTTTTGCGAGAAAGCTAAATTTAACATTCTATCACTCTCTAACCAAAATGCTGTTTCTAAATTTACAGCTGGTAGGGTAATGTAATAGTTGGTAATATCGTTACTGGTAAAAGCATTGTTTTCGCCACCAACGAGTTGTAAGGCTTCATCGTAAGAAGGTATGTTTACCGAACCGCCAAACATTAAATGCTCAAAAAGATGAGCAAAACCTGTTTGTAGAGGGTTTTCGTCTCGGGCACCTACATCGTATAAAATATTTAATACGGCCATAGGTGTGGTGTTATCTTGGTGAACCAAAACTTGTAAACCGTTATCTAGCGTAAATTTATTGTAATTAACCATATTTTAATTTGAGTGTGCAAATGTAAATTTATATAAGGTATTGTAGGATATTTTTTGAATAATTAACAAATAGTAGACTAAAATTAGAACATATAACTTTAGTGATTTGTTGTTTATTAAAAGGATAAAAAATAAAAAATAACCCTAAATCCGATCACTAATTATGATGTAATTTATTGTTTATTATTATTCTACACTGTTTAAGAGCGTTAACGATTGAAGCGGCCCGCCTGCCGGCCGGCAGGCATCCTTTTTTTTATCCCCCCTATCTCTCCAAAGGGGGTAAACGGTAAAATCCCCGTTTGGGGGCTAGTGGGAAAAAAGATATACCCCTTTCTTTGTCAGGATAAACTCCGAGCGTGTTACTTTGCCTACTGGCAGGCAACACCTAAATCATTACAAAAACAATATTTATCAATCGAACTCAGCTTATTAGCTAAAATTATATAATAAATCGTGATTGTTTAATTAATATTTAGTGCTGTCTCGTATCCTCTCTGAAAATGAGCAAGCAGAGTTGATTCTGCTAACTCAATGTTTTTTGAGTTTAAAGCTTCAACGATTTTACGATGCTCTAAATCCGTTAAATCATAATCGTTAGTTGCAATTAATGATTTTCCTAATTTATCATGAAATAAGGGAATATGGCTGGTTTTGTAAATATGAAGTAATTTTTCATTATCCGAACATTTAATCAAAGTTTCATGAAATTTTACATCAGCTTCACAAGCACCTCTAAAATATCCTTGTTTATGCATCATTGTAAAATCATCGCAAATTTGCTCTAGTTGTTTTATTTGATCTGGAGTGATTTTAATAACAGCTAATTTTATTGCTCCAACTTCTAAAATTTCTCTAAGTTCTCTTATAAGCTTAATATCATCTAAAGTTGTTGGTTTAACAAAATAACCCCCTTTTTTACCAACAACAACAATCCCCTCGCCCAATAGTCTATTAAGGGCCTCTCTAATGGCCATTCTACTAACTTCAATTTTAACTGCCCAATCATCCTCTATTAATCTAGTATTGGGTGCTACTTGCTGAGAAAGAATTGCTTTTCTAATTTCATTATATGCTTTTAAGGCGAGAGAATCTACTTTCATTATTTATGATAAATCATTTAAAATCAAAAAGTTAATATAAATGTTTACACCTAGTTATAATTAATTAGCTTGAAATCTAATTACAAAACCTCCAGAATTAGCCATATTAAGTTTTATTTCTTCCTTTGAAGTTAAGTTTAATTCTCTTTTATTTGTTTTTTTAGGATTTTCGTTAGCATCTGCTGCATCTTCATAAATAACTGTACGGTATTTATAATCTTTATTTAAAAAAGACAAATTGATTTGTACATTTCTCGAAATTTCATTATTCAACCCTCCTATAAACCAATCGTTACCTTTTCTTCGGGCTAATACAATGTATTCTCCGGTAGTGCCTGTAATAAATTTGGTTTCATCCCATGCGGTAGGTAAGGTTTTAAAGAAATCAGATTCAGAATTAGCTCTATAATTATGTGGTGCATCAGATAGAGTTAATAAAGGGCTTTCATATACAACAGTCATTGCTAATTGCTGAGCCCGAGTTGTTGCAACAGCAAACTTCATATACTCAAACTTATCTGGCCTTACATTATTAAATCCACCAGGAGTATAATCCATTGGGCCAACTAATAAACGAGTATAAGCTAAAGTAACATTATGTGTTGCATCTAACGTAGTTGTAAAATTAGACCACTCTATACCTTTAACTCCTTCTTGAGTTATATAATTTGGATAAGTTTTATTCAATCCAGTAGCTTTATAAGCTCCATGAAAATTAATTAAAAGATGATGTTTTGCTGCCGATGCAAGACACTCTTCATACCAATTTACCATGTTTTGATCATCACTATCCATAAAATCTATTTTCACTCCTTTTATTCCCCACTTTTGAAAGGTTGAGAATATTTTTTCCATATCACTTTTAATATTATCATATCTGGCCCATAAAAAGAGTCCTACATTTTTTTCTGATGCATATTTAGCCAATGCTGGTATGTCAATTCCTTTAGCTGCTTTTAACTGGTCAACTTCGGGGTTTTCCTTAAACCATGATACACCTGTAACCCAGCCTTCATCAATAGTGTAATACTCCAAGTTATATTGTGATGCAAAATCAACATAGTATTTTAAGGTCTCCATATTCATACCTCCTTTAAAATTAACACCCGATACTTCTCTGCCAGACATAAAATCCCACGCACTTTTGCCCGGTTTTACCCATGACCAATCAATATTAGCTGCAGGCCTGTTCAAATTTAATAACAAGTTTGATTCTATTAATTTACCAGCATTCTCCGCTATCATAATTGCTCTCCATGGAGTTTCTTGCGGTGTTTTAATATTTACCCTAATTCCGTTACCGTCGGGTAAAGGTGAAAGCACAGAGTGTACCTGAGGTTTACCGGGAGTATTTTGAAGATACATACCTCCGTAATTTTTTAAATCTGCTTCTGCAATAGCAATAGCGAAGCCATTTTTTGATTCTGTAACCAATGGTAAACCAATCAATTTATTTTTATTAAATGCCGCAGGAAATTCATAACAGTATAAATACTGCATAATTGGATTACTTAATGCCAATGTGCCATATATCCCACTTAGTGCAACTTTATCAAATCCTTTTTCATAGCTCCAATTAAAATGAGGTAAATGTTGCGCCCAGCAAGTGGCGTCTTCAGCAAAATTAAATTCACTTAATTCTGCTATAATTTTAAATGTTTTAATACTTTGTTCCGGAAAAATGTAACGAAAGGCTATTCCATCATTATAGGCTCTAAACACAACGTTCATTTGTCGCTTTAATCCAGCTGTTTCTGAGGTTTTAATAATTATCTCGTTATAGTTATTCCTAATATTTGAAATTTTACCTACTTTGAATGGAAAATACTCATCTTTCGAAATAGCTTTTTGGGAAACAATTTTCAGATTATTTTTAAGTTCACTACCTTCTAATAATACAAAGCCTAAACCAGAAGGGGCTAAAATCTCTTTATTATTATAATTTACTTTATAGCAAAGTTGTTTATTACTATTAAGATATACGGTCGATGAAATTTTCTTATCGGGAGATACCACCTTATAAGATTGCGAATAGGTAGATGTAGCAGCTGTTATTGCTAAGAATAAAAATATAATTTTGTGAATTTTCATATTATGCTTGATTTTTTTTATTTGGTTTTGTTGTTTTTTTTATGTTTGACATTTATTTCCCTCACCCAATCAGATGAAAATTGTAAGAAATACTTATTATACAAAATTTTATTTCAAAGGTTATGAATAATGAACTGCAATCATTTGATGACCCTTTAAAGTGGGAAGATTAAATTCGATAGCATTATTCACTTTTTTGAATTCTATTACTGTCTTTTCAGGCACTAGCTCAACCTTATTTACATTATCTTTTACATTTAATTTAAAATTAATATTGTTTAAACTAATTGTATCTTCAATAATATCAAAATCAAATCCTTTTCGTTCAGGTACATAAAATAAACTATGAACTACGTATCTGTTTTTACTATTCTGTTTATTTAGGGTTGTCATTAAACCCGATGGTGCATTATTTACTTCTAACAAAGGAGAAGGTAAAAGCAATTTTAATGATCCCAATACCATATTTTTACACCACAAAGGTGCATTTTTAGCATATTGAGAAAAAATTGGATGAGAGAAATAAATTATGCTATCTTGTTTAACAATACCTGGATAAGCAATTTTATCTGTTGATGGTGCGTGAAGATGCGAAAAGAAATGTTCAGGTGTTCTGTTGAAAAATGGCGCATAAACATTGGCTAAAACTTTTGCAGTGGTTAATTTAACTTCAACCCCTCTTTTATACATTACTAACGGGGATTTAGGCATATCAATTATCAGTTCTGATGTAGGCTGAATAAAATCTGTATCGTAAGGCGCATCTCCAATATAATCGGCACCAACATTTAATGCGAATTTTTTCTGATCATCGGTTAAAAGTGATTTATATGATGCTAAAATTTTGCCTCCCCTTGTAATAAAGTTTTGCAATTTTTTCTTTAAAGCATCATTTACAGAGATAACATCTGGAAGAATAATAATTTTATACTTATCAAAAGCCATTTCAGCATCCAAAAAATCAAATTGGTGTTTTCCTTCCTGTAATATTCTTGCAACTCCAATATTTTGTAAAGGTACCCTATCTGTTCCTTCTAACTTTACAAATTCTTCGGCATTTAGTACACCTATGTCACAAACTGGTTGTGCATTATCACACCATTCTTCTTTATCAGCAACTTGTTTATAAACACCTCCTATCAAATCATAGGTTGCTTCATCTAAAACTCCATAAGGATGTAATTGGTCACCGATTGAACATTTGGCATTTAATGCCAGCATGGTGAATATTTCAGCCTCTAATGCTGCTTTATTTTTTAAAGAATTAAAATCTCCCCAAGCGGTATGGAATTTCCCAGTCATTCCCAAAAAATCTTTGTCAAAATTTCTGGCATAGCGAGATGTAATAGGAAAATGCATGTAACCCCACCCTTCGCCACTTGGTAAACTTTCTAATTCCAGATGTGAGTAACTATCTATCGAGTTACGTATGTACGGCCCAACATGACCAGTATTGTAAATAACACTAGCTTTTTTATCATAGGAATGAATTAGTGCTGTTACTTCTTGTTTCCATCTTTTAAAAACTTTTTTAGAATACAATATTCCATCTGATTCGCTTAATGGATTTAATCCGTCTTTAATCATACCAGCTGTACAGTATGGACACCAGCAAGGTTTTTCAAAAACAATATCAATCCACCAACCATCTACTGGCATTGTTTCGTGAATTTCTTTAATATAGCTTTTAGTAAAATCTCCGTAAGGACTATTAATGCATAAGTTACGCATAAAGCCGGCTTCGTTTTGTGGAGTTCCCGTAGGATTTCCCTTGATATCTAATACCAACCAATCTGCATGTTTATGAGTTTGTTTTGTATCCCATTGTATTACCGTATAAATTGGAGTGCGAATACCTACCTTATGACAAGCTTCAATTTGTTGCTTTAATAAATTTTTATTTTCTAAATGGGGATGTTTTAATTCTGGGTACAGTTTGGTATCGTAGTAAAAATTACCATGACAACATTTTGCAAATACATTTATAGAATTAACATTTGCTTTAACAAGTCTTGCAGCAAATTTATCTGCATCAAAATCTTTTGCAATTCCTTTTACCAAGTCACTGGTATGAAAATCTAAATGAACTTGTCTGAATCTCAAATTTGTTTTTCCTGCTGTTTGTATACTTTCTGCCGAAAACAAATTATTTGTTACTGCATCCAAAAACAAAACACCACCCGCAACTAGAGCAGAGTTTTTAATAAAATTTCTTCGTGTAGGCATTGATAATAAAAATATATAAAGTTTAATTTACAAATAATTGATTAGTTAACAACCACTTAATTTACCTTATGTGTTTGTTGTCGGTTTTTTAATTAATAATGAAATTGCAATAAGCAAATCTTTTTTTTATGCATTATCTTAACATATTTCAATGCTATTTTAGCATTCGCATTTTATACATTTTTTAATTTATGTTGTTAAAAATTATACTGAATAAATCTGGCAACAAAAAAACCCTCAAATTGCTTTGAAGGTTTAATGTACCCAGCGCCGGAATCGAACCGGCACAGTTTCCTATCGGTGTTTGAGACCGACGCGTCTACCAGTTCCGCCAGCTGGGCCTATATGCGGGTTGCAAACTTATTGATTGATTCTCGTATTCGCAACAAATATTTTTTTCTGTAATAATTATCTTTTATTTCTTTTAAAACATTAGGCTCTTTTGTTGCTTCATAGTTATTAAAGAGTACATTTTGGTGTGCAAATAAATTTTCTTCAATTTCCTTAACCTGTGTACTAATGGCTAAAATGGCTTCTGTATTTGCTTCAAATTCTAATTCCATTAACGCTTCGTTAACATCCATCATCTCTAATAAAAAACTTTGGGGCAAAGTATATTTTTCGCTTTCGCTGATTTCACCGTTAAGACATAATACATACTCCGTCAGTTTATTGGGGTTGCTTAAGGTTTGATATGCTTTATTATTATAAGTTGATAGTTCTAAAATTTCTTGTTGCTTCTCTTCAATCTCATTCACAAAAAAATCAGGATGGTAAGTTCGACTTAACTCATAAAACTTTTGCTTTACCTTTTTTTGGTCGGGGAGAAATGAAGGTGTGATGTTGTAAAACTCGAAGTAGGTCATTGGGAGGCTTGGTTATTTTTTGATTTAACTTTCTTACGATTCTTAATTAGTTAATTCAACCCCTATTCTATCGATATGTTCCAACAACTCTTTATTATCTATATTTTTATAAATAGATAAATCAATAGTATAAGGTAAGTACAAATTGTCTAATTCTAAACTTATTTTATTTAAAGTATTAAGTTTAATATTTTCTCCTTTTATGGTTAAATCAATGTCAGATCCATTTTTAAAGTTACCTTTTGCTCTTGAGCCATAAAGTATCACTTTTTCTACTTGTGGAAATAATACAAAAACATTTTGTATTTTTTCTACAATTTTATCTTTAAGCCCGTATTTCATCTTTCTAAGGATAAATTGATTTATTTACGCTTCTCTAATTCCTGTTTAAGCTCTTGGTATAAATGAAAGTATTTTGATAAAATATTTTCACCTATTTCCTCGGCAGTTTGTTCGTTGTAAGAGTGCGAGGTTAGGTTACGGTCTTTAAGCATTTCCATCCAAGTTTCTCCATCTTTAATTAAACCTCTTTTAAAAGCTAATTGTATGGCATCTCTACTTCCTTGTATGTTTGTTTCGCCTTGGTTTTCGTAAAAATCTTTTATTGTATTCCAAGCTAATTCATAAGTGTATTCAAACGCTTTAATCATTCCTTGCTCTTCTAAATTATTTAAGGCATCACCTTTGTCATAAAATTGTTCTAATTGTGAAAGAGCCTTCGAAAAATTTACTAGCCGTTGAATCCAGCGTATATCAGTTTTTTTCATTTTCTAATTTATTCTAAAACAAATAATTAAATTGATGATGCAAAAACATAAAATAACTTTTGTAAATTTAATGTTTTCTATTAAATATCAGAAGCAAGTAAGTAATCAATTAAAGTTTCTTGGCTTCTATAATCTCTTCTATTACAGCAACCCCAAATTATTCCCTACATTACCAGTTAAAAATCCTACCTAGCCAATCAAAACCCTACCTCATAATCGCTTTAAAAATATCGTTACCCAGCGCAAAAACCATTAGAGCAGCTAAAATTACAAAACCAACCATTTGTGCTCGTTCCATAAATTTATCGCTAAGGGGTTTTCCTTTTATCATTTCTACAATTAAAAATACCGAGTGGCCGCCATCTAAAGCTGGTATAGGCAGCAAATTCATCAGCGCTAAAGCCATAGAAAGCAAACCAGTTATGCTCCAAAATCTTGCCCAATCAAACACACCACCGTACAATTTACGGGCAATTGCAACTGGACCAGACAAGGCTTTATCCGCCCTAATTTCCCCTTTAAAAATTTTACCAATTCCTTTTGCATTATCAATTAAGGTGCCCAACGCTTTTGATGCTGCAAAAGGTAAAGCTTCAAAAAATCCAAATTCAGTTGTTTTGGTTTTTATATCCAATTGTTTAACAACAAAACCAATTGTGCCTTCGCCACTAACCATAACGGGTATGGTAAACACGCCGCCATTGCGTAAAACGGTAATTTGTACGGTTTGATTTTTTTGTGCAGTTAACACAGTTTTTAGTTGGTCAAAAAATATGGCCGATTCTCCATTTACACTTAATAATGCGTCGCCTTTTAACAATCCCGCCTTAGCGGCATAACCGCCTACAGCAACCGAGTCTACTTCAGCTTTTATACGCGGAGTTATAAAATCGGTAGGCGAAGCATCTGAAAGTGTATTCAGTATATCGGCAGGCACTTCAATCGTTTTGGTTTCTCCGTTTCTTAAAACGGTAATATTTGCTTTATCAATTAATACTTTCGAGCTTCGCAAATCATCAAAACGTTCGAGTTTTTTACCGTTAATCGCTAAAATTTTATCGCCACCTTGCAAACCCATTTGTTGCCCCACTATGCCCGGGGCAATACCAAATTTTAGTTGGTTGTTGGGTATATAAGTTTCGCCATATTTGTAGGTAAGCATCCAAAATATAAAAATACCCACTATAATATTTACGGTAACACCGCCCAACATAACAATTAACCGTTGCCAAGCTGGTTTGCTTCTAAACTCGTAAGGTTGTGCAGGTAAAGCCATAGCAGCGGTATCCATACTTTCATCTATCATACCAGCAATTTTTACATAACCGCCCAAAGGCAGCCAGCCAATGCCATATTCTACTTCTTTGTAGGTAAAACTAAATAGTTTAAAACCCCAAGCATCAAAAAATAAATAAAATTTTTCTACTTTAATTCCAAAAGCCCTAGCAGCTAAAAAGTGCCCGCCTTCGTGTAAAACAATTAAAATTGATAAGCCTAACAACAGCTGCCCAATCATTACTAATACTTCCATTTATATTTATTATGTGTTTATTTTTGGTTTGATAATTTAACTGTATATTTTTTTCTGTTGGAATTTAAAATCTTCCATCACTTTTTTTAAATTTTCTAAATATTTTTGTTTGTCGGTAAAAAAGCTTTCAGTTAACTGGCTACGGGTTTTTAACATAAAATCAACTGCGTGAAAACCTTTTTCTGTATTTATATTAGTTTGCATATTTAATTCTTTGATAATTTCCCTAAACATTTGTTACCAATTGCTGGGCAAATATGCGAGTTTCTGCATCGGTTTTATAATAATCTTCTAAAACAGGATTTTTTAAGTGTTCTATTTTTGCCATACAGGTTTCAATAACTTCGCTCATTTGCAAAAAACCTATTTTTTCTTCTAAAAAATTAGCTACAACTACTTCATTTGCAGCATTTAAAATGCAGGGCATATTGCCACCTTGTTTTAGTGCGGTAAAGGCTAAATCTAAATTCTTAAAAGTTTTAGTATCAGCTTGTTCAAAAGTTAGGGCGGGGTAATCTAAAAAGTTAAACCTTTTAAAATCGTTTTTTATCCTTTCGGGATAAGCCAATGCATATTGTATGGGTAGTTTCATATCGGGCACACCCATTTGCGCTTTCATAGATCCATCGGTAAATTGTACAATAGAGTGGATTATTGATTGTGGATGCACAATTACATCAATTTGGCTAACTTCTAAATTAAACAACCATTTTGCTTCTATAACCTCTAAACCTTTGTTCATTAGTGTTGCCGAGTCTATAGTTATTTTTGCGCCCATTGTCCAGTTGGGATGCTTTAAAGCTTGTTGCGGTGTAACCTCCGATAAAAATTCGATGTTTTTTCCCCTAAACGGGCCACCAGATGCGGTTAAATATATTTTTTCAATCGGGTTATTTTCCTCGCCTTGCAGGCATTGGTAAATAGCCGAATGTTCGGAGTCAACAGGCAGTATTTTTACCCCATAATCAGTAGCCAATTGGGTTATTAACTGGCCGGCAACTACCAAAGTTTCTTTGTTTGCCAAGGCAATGTGCTTACCTGCTTTTATAGCGGCAATAGTGGGTTTTAATCCTGCAAAACCTACCAAAGCAGTAAGCACAATGTTAATTTGGGGAAGTAAAACACACTCGCACAATGCATTTAAACCTGCTTTAACTTCTATTTGGGTGTGCGCTAAGGCGGATTTTAGCTGGGCATACTTGCTATCGTCGCCTATTACCACACAAACTGGGTTAAACTGTAAAGCTTGTGTTATTAACAAATCCACGTTGCTTTGTGCGGTTAAAACCGCTACTGCAAATCTATCGGGGTTTACGCAAATTACTTCTAAAGCTTGTGTGCCAATGCTACCTGTACTGCCTAAAATGGCTATTTGTTTTTTAATCAATTTTTACCGTTTTTAATTCATCGGCGCAAAGCCAACAAAAATTATGCTATGTATGTTGTTAATTCGTTGGCAATTAACCGGTTGTTTGCCAACCTTGGCACTTTGTTTTGTCCGCCTAGTTTACCTTGTATGCGCATATAATTTATAAACGCATTTTGTGTTAAACTTTGTAGCAGTAAAGGTTGCAATATATTTCCTTTTATAAGGTCGGCGTAATAAATATTTTTTTGTTGCAATGCACTGTCAACCTTAAGGGCAAAAGCTTCTAAATCTACAGGTGGTTTCGAAAATTCAACAAACCACTCGTGGTAAGGTAAACCACCTTGGGGCGGGTTTATTTGTGGGGCAAGGGTAAATTCGGTAATTTCTACACTTTCTAAATTTGCCACCGAAAGTAAAGCGAATTCTACCTCTTCGGCAATTACGTGTTCGCCAAAGGCGCTAATAAAATGTTTTATACGGCCTGTAACTAAAATTTTGTAGGGGTTTTTAGATACAAATTTTATAGTATCGCCAATGCTGTACGCCCATAAACCTGCATTGGTACTTAAAATTAAAGCGTAATTTTTGTTTAGTTCAATCTCGGCCAAACATAAACGGTTAGGGTTTTCGGTAAAAAACTCATCTACAGGTATAAACTCGTAAAATATCCCACCATCAACTAAAAGTAATAAACTCGCATCGTTTTGATTATCCTGAAAAGCAATAAAACCTTCGCTAGCGGGGTACGTTTCAATTGTATCTACGTCAAAACCAATGCTTTCTATCATTTTAGCTTTGTAGGGTAGGTAATTTACGCCGCCGTGTACAAAAAGTTTAAAGTTGGGGAAAATATCTTTAATTTTTTTGTTGGCTTGCGCCGATAACTTATCAAAATACATTTGACACCAAGGCGGTATGCCCGAAATTAGCGTCATATCCTCGTTAATTGTTTCGGCTACTATGGCATCCACTTTTTGTTCCCAATCATCTATACAATTAGTAGCGTAACTTGGTAAACGGTTTTTTTGTAAATATTGCGGAACGTGATGCGCCACAATGCCCGAAAGGCGGCCAAAAGCTACGCCATTTTTTTGTTCTAAAACCGGGCTACCTTGCAAAAATATCATTTTACCATCCACAAAATCGGCTTTGCCAGTTTGGTGTATATAACATAACAAAACATTTTTTGCTGCCTTAATATGGTAAGGCATAGAATGTTTGGTAATTGGTATATACTTTACGCCCGATGTTGTACCCGATGTTTTTGCAAAATACAACGGTTTACCTGGCCACAAAACGTTGGCTTCGCCAGCCACAGTTTTATCAATGTAGGGTTTTAAATCTTCGTAATCTCGTACAGGAACTAAACGTTTAAAATCTTGATATGACTTTATATTCTCAAAAGTATGCTGTTTGCCAAATTGGGTTTGTGCGGCATATTTTATTAAATTAAGAAAGGTTTTGTTTTGCGCAGCTATTGCATTGTTTTTCCATTTACGCATTTGCCAAACAACAAATGCTGCATAAGGTTTACTTAGTGCCGCTTTTAATCCCACGTTTTATAATTTGTTTAGTGTATAGGGAAATTTTTATTTGAGGTTATGATTTCGAATGATTTTTGTGATAATCTATCGTTTTTAAAAGCATAATTTGCGAAAGCTTGAATATATTTGTTGCTATTGCTAACATAATTAACTATTTCTAAACCAATCAAAGCCATTATATTAATATTTTGATTTTTGTTTCCAGTATAAATAAAATATGCCTTTCCGAAATAAAAATGATAGAATGAAACGTTTCTAAAATTTTCGTTAAAATTAATTTCAACATTTCCCTTACAAATATCTAAACCATTTTGGTCTAAACGCCTAATGGTAACCCTTTTTACAGATTCTTCAATACTGTTTAAGAATAAAACAATTAAACTTGTTTTGTACCCTGCTATTCTTGCGTTGTCAACAATATTTTTAAATGAACTATCATTAAAAACAGTTTCAAAAACAATATTTTTTCTTAAACTTATGGCTTTCTTAAGCACATCTTCTGTTCTGCTTTTAAAAACATCGGTCATTATAATTTCAAAATCAGAAAAATCATTCAATCTACTCCTAATAAAGCTAGATTTACCCGCTCCATTTGGGCCAGTAATTACATAAAATTCAGGCTGAATCATTTATCAATTAATTTTCTTTTTAAAGGTATTGATAATTTTTAATGGATGCCCTTTATCATCAAATTCAATGTCAAATGAAACTAAAAAAATATCTCCGTTAGGATATTCTTTCCTCCAATATTCACCATCACCCTCCTCTTTATAATAAAAAGGATTACCTAACTCAAAAGCTCGTTGCCTACCTAATTCGGCAAAATTATTAAGATTGCTTAATAACCTATCAATTAAATTTTCCATAAGTAAATATACACTATTTGAATGCTTGTTTAATTAATGCTAAAACAAATTTTAAGCCTATGGTAAATTATTTAATCAACTGTTCGCTAGGATGCTCTACTCCATAACTGTAAACTAATTTGCGGTAAGTTACCACCAAAATTACGTTTGTAAACGGATAGGTTATTATTATACCTACCCCAAGTGCCAAAAAGCCAACCACTATAAAACCTATTACCAACAATAATATGGTAACAATTCGGGTTAGGTTGCCATAAGTAAGTTCACGACTTTGACTTAATGAATGGAAAGATGATGCATCATCATCCACAATAAAACAAGGAAAAAACATAAAACCCATTATTGCCAAAACAAAAATTACAAATGCAATAAAGCTTATAACACCAATTAAATATGGGGTGTTTTTAACTGTTTCAACAAAGGTTGCAAAATTGTTTAACTTTAATAATTGAGTATAAATAAGCGTAAATGTGCTAACAATAAAGCCCAATAAAAGGGTAATACTAATAAAGCTAGATATGTTTTTCCAGCTGGGAATTATAGTTTTAAAATCAAAATCACCATCTTGGTTATCATCAATTAATTTAAAAGTAAGTTTGTAAAAACCTAAGGTGGCTACGCTATTGCCTAATAACACAATGGCTAAACCAATGAAATTTAAAAATGCATTGCCTGATGACATTACAAAAATTGACAAAAACTGCAATACAAATAAACTTACAAAAGCCACAGCCGAGTAGCCCATAAGTATTAAAAGGTTGTTACGTGTAATATCCCAAGCGGTTTGTAATACTTCTTTTACCGAAAAACTATTTTTCATTAATGATTTTTGTTTTTTAAAATAATAGTGATGAAAAAATTTTGCGTAAACCCAAAGCCGTAAGCCAGCAGTTGAATAAACGATGCAAATATGCTTAAAAATGCAACTTTAAGAGATTTATTTTTACGCAAAGCATCAAAAAATATCAACAAAATGTATATGGATAGTATAAAATTACAATCGTGAGCAATAGAAAAGTTAAAAAGATTGGCTAAAATCGCAAATCCAATAAAAAATGTAAACAAAGCTGGAAAAAAATGCACTAATTTTAATTGTGAAGGGTGGTAGGTATAAATGTTTATTCGCCCACGCCCAAAAAAATGCAGCTGCCGCCAAAATTGCAAAAAACTGGTTCGGCGTTTATGATAAACTGTTGCTTTGTCAATTAAAGCAATTTTAAAACCAGCTTGTTGTATGGCAATGCTAAACAAAATATCTTCGCCCATACGGGTAATTGTAAATCCGCCAACTTTTTCCCACACTTTGCGTGATAAACCCATATTAAAACTACGTGGATGAAACTGTCCACCAGCATTTTTGTTTTTACCACGTATGCCACCTGTAGTAAAAACGGACGTCATGGCGTAACTAATGGCTTTTTGTATAGGTGTAAAACTATGATGGGCAGCATCGGGGCCGCCGTAAGCATCTAATTTATTTTTGGTAATTTCTTGATTTACTGTTGCTAAATAAATATTAGGTATCAAACAATCAGAATCAAAAATAATAAAATAATCGCCTTTTGCCCGTTGAAAACCATAGTTACGAGTGAAGCCTTGCCCTGTATTGGGTTTAAAAAAGTAGTTAACTTGTAAATCTTGGGCAAAACTTTCTACAATTTCTTTGGCTGCATTTTGCGAGCCATCTTCAATTACTAAAACCTCGAAATTGGTATAAGTTTGTAAGGTTAAGGTTTGTAAAAGTTCTTTAATTTCTAAAGGACGATTGTATAAAGGTATAATAATAGAAAAAAACATAGTAGCGAACTTGCGCAAATATATTTATATTTTTGGTATTGCATTGGCTTTTAACCACGCTTGTACAGCCTCTAAGCTTTGCTCTGCCGAGGCAACGGAAAGTATAAAATCGGTAAGAATTTGGTTGGTTATGTTTGGGCTGAGTTGGTATTGGTTAAGTTTTAAAAAAACTAAACAGGCTTCTAAACCTGTTCGTTTATTTCCATCCGAAAATATATGATTTGCAATTATGTTATACATATAAACCCCTGCCTTATCAAAAATAGTAGGATACATTTCTTGCTCGAAAATTTCAGCATTAATTGCATCAACTAAATAGTCTAAAGAAGACTCGTGTAAAAAATTATTAGGCTCATCAAAATTTCCACCATGGTACTTAATGGTTAATCTATTAATTTTAATAATTTGCTGTTTGGTTAAAAAAACCATTACGCTAAAGCTTTAAAAGTAGCTTCGTATTTTGCAAAATCTTCTTTTACCAAGTTTTCGAAACTACTATCTTCTACCAAAATAGTTGCTTTGATAATTTCCTTATCCTTTAACGGCATGGTTTCATAAATTTCCAAAACCTCTGCTGCTGTGTAAACATGTTGTAAATCCATTTTTTAAATATTTATTTAGTAAAAATAAGGTTTTTGTTATAAAAATAAAATATTATTGGCTCATAATTTTTTTAACAAAATTTTTATTTAACATTAATTATTAACTTACTGCCCATTATATTTCGCTTGCCGAAGTTGTATTTATAGCCCTATTTACTTTTTTAACCAAGCCCTGAAGTACATTACCAGGACCAACTTCTATAAATTCGGTGGCTCCGTTTTCTATCATTAATTGCATGGTTTGGCTCCAGCGTACTGCACCAGTTAATTGGGCAATAAGGTTATGTTTTATTTTTTCAACATCTTGGTAAGGTTTGCCATCAATGTTTTGGTAAATGGGGCAAATTGGTTCTTTAATGTCAACAGCTAAAATGGCTTTTTCAAGCTCTACCCTTGCCGCTTCCATTAATGGCGAATGAAAAGCACCACCTACGTTTAGTTTTATTGCTCTTTTTGCACCTGCTGATGTTAAAAGTTCGCAAGCTTTATCAATACCTGCAATACTCCCACTAATTACCAATTGACCCGGGCAATTGTAGTTTGCTGGTACAACTACATCACTAACACGTTGGCAAACATCTTCAACCGTAAAATCATCTAAGCCTAAAATTGCTGCCATAGTTGATGGTTGTAACTCGCAGGCTTTTTGCATTGCATTAGCCCTTGTAGCAACTAGTTTTAAACCATCTTCAAAAGATAATGCACCTGCTGCAACCAAAGCCGAAAACTCTCCTAACGAATGCCCAGCAACCATATCTGGCTTAAAATTATTGCTTAATTCTTTAGCTACAATTACTGAATGTAAATATATGGCTGGCTGCGTTACGTTTGTTTGTTTTAAATTTTCATCGGTGCCGGTAAACATTAAATCGGTTATGCGGAAACCTAAAATATCGTTTGCTTGTTCAAATAATTGTTTGGCTTGCGCCGATGTTTGGTATAAATCACTACCCATACCAACAAATTGTGCGCCCTGACCTGGAAATATATATGCTTTCATTATTTATTTATTGAATTTTAAAAATTGGATTGTTAATTAAATAAGCGTAAGCCTAACCTAATTTGGCAGTTATCAAATGTAAAAATTCTGACCGGGTTTTATCATTAATAAATTCTCCAGTAAAAGCCGAAGTTGTAGTTACCGAATTTTGTTTCTGTATACCTCGCATACTCATACACATGTGCTTACATTCTAAAACAACCGCAACGCCAGCAGGGTTTAAAGTATCTTGTATACAATCTCTAATTTGGTTGGTTAAGCGTTCTTGCACTTGTAATCGGCGGGCAAAAGCATCAACTACTCGCGGTATTTTACTAAGCCCAACTATATGTCCATTTGGTATATATGCAATGTGGGCTTTGCCAAAAAATGGTAATACATGGTGTTCGCACATCGAGTATACTTCAATATCTTTAACAATTACCATTTGGCTGTACTCTTCTTCAAACATTGCCGACCGTAAAATTTCCGCTGCATCTAAATTGTAGCCATGTGTTAAATATTGCAATGCTTTTGCAACCCTTTCGGGTGTTTTTAATAAACCATCTCGTGTTGGGTCTTCGCCTAATAAGCCTAATATTTCCGAATAATTGGCGGCAATTTTATCGGTATTTTTGCTATCGTAATTGTGAATATTTTGATAGTTTGGGTGCAAGTCTTCGGTCATATTATTTACAATTTACTATTTTAAACACTTATTTATAGGTTAAAATTTATCAGTTAAAAGCATTTTTTTTAAAACAGCTTGGGCTGCCCAGGTACGATTATCGGCTTGGTTAAGCACCAACGAATTTGGCCCGTCTAAAATTTCATCTGCCAACTCTAAACCCCTACGAACAGGCAAACAATGCATTACACCCGCATTGTTGGTTAATTTTAATTTTTCATTATCCATCATCCAGCCTTTGCCATTGCTTAAAATATTACCGTAATCAATATAAGACGACCAATTTTTTACATACACAAAATCGGCGTTTTGTAAAGCTTGGTTTTGGTTGTGAATTATTTCGGTAGTGCCTGTAAACTCGAGCGAAAGCTCGTAACCTATTGGATGCGTAATGGTAAAATCAACATCGGCTCGGTTCATCCACTCGGCAAACGAATTGGCTACCGCTTGTGGCAATGGTTTTACGTGGGGTGCCCAGGTAAGCACTACTTTAGGTTTTTTAGTTTCCGCTGTAGCGGGATTTTTTGCTGCCCAAACTTCCTTAATGGTTATTAAATCGGCAAGGCTTTGCAAAGGGTGGCGTGTTGCCGATTCTAAACTTATTACCGGCACTTTGCAATAGGTAACAAATTTATTAAATATATCTTCCGAGTAATCATATTCTCGGTTTTGTAAACCAGGGAAAGCTCTAAATCCAATCACATCACAATACTGCCCTAAAACACCAGCCGCTTCACGAATATGTTCAACCGTTGTGCCATTCATTATTACGCCGTCTTGGGTTTCTAAAGCCCAACCTTCTTTGTCTAAATTCATTACAATAACTTGCATTCCTAAGTTTAAAGCGGCTTTTTGGGTGCTTATGCGGGTACGTAAACTGGGGTTCATAAAAATTAAACCCAAAGTTTTATTTTTGCCCAAATGCTGGTAGGCAAAAGGGTTTTGTTTTAAAACTAAAGCATCGGCAACCAAACTATCAATGTTTTGCACATCGTTTACACTCGAAAATAGTTTCATTTTTTTAAGATTGATTTAAAAGTTTAGTAAACGAAGTTAAGAAAACATCGGCGTGTGCTTTGCTTAAATTTAATGCAGGTAAAAGTCTAATTACGTTTGGTTTAGCTTCGCCAGTAAAAATATGTTCTTTAAAAAGTAAGCTGGCTTTAATATGTGCTAGTTCTTGAGGTAGTTCTATACCTATCATTAAACCTCGGCCACGAACCTCAATAACCTGTGGTATTTTTTTGAGTTCGGTTATTAAATAGTTGCCAATTACAGCAGCGTTTTCCATTAAATTATGCGTTTCCATTTCTTCTAAAACTGCTAATGCAGCGGCACAAGCCAAATGGTTGCCACCAAAAGTAGTACCTAACATACCATACCAAGGTTTAAGTTTTGGGCTTATAGAAATGCCTGCAACCGGAAAACCGTTGCCCATACCTTTGGCCATGGTGTAAATATCGGCATCAACATTTGCATAATCGTGGGCGTAAAATTTACCAGTACGGCCATAACCACACTGTACACTATCGGCAATAAAATAAGATCCGTGGGTATCACACATTTTGCGTATGCTTTTTAAAAAATCATTACCAGCAACTTGTATGCCGCCTACGCCTTGTATGCCTTCTACAATTACCGATGAAACTTGGTTACCGTTATCGGCAAAATAATTTTCAAGTGCTTCAACATCGCCAAAAGGCAAAAAAACTACATTTGGGGTTTGATTTACTGGGGCAATAATTTTAGGATTATCGGTAGCAGAAACAGCAAGCGAAGTGCGCCCGTGAAAAGCTTTGGTAAACGAAACAATAATTTTACGACTATTTGCGAACGAAGCTAATTTAAATGCATTTTCATTTGCTTCGGCACCCGAATTACATAAAAATAGTTGGTAATCTTCTTTTCCCGATATTTCACCCAATTTTTTTGCCAGTTGTACTTGTAAAGGTATTTTTATGGAATTTGAGTAAAAGCCAATTTTATTTAACTGGTTAGTAAGTCTTTGTACATAATGCGCATTGGTGTGTCCAATAGAAATTACGGCATGGCCGCCGTACATATCTAAATACTGTTGTCCATTAATGTCCCAAATTAGACTTCCTTGCCCGTTAACAATTTCAATATCGTTTAAAGGGTAAACATCAAATAATTTCATAATTGTAAATAAAAAATCGGCGTTAAGCCCAATAATTAAGCTTACAAGATTAAGGTTTTTTAAGGAGTTTTTAAAAGTTGGCTAGTATTTTACAACAACTTAAACAGAATTGTAAAAAACACACTTTGGTAAAATAAATAATGTGTTGTTTTTTTAAATCCCCCGTAAAGCCTCAAAAAAACTAACTAATGAGTTAGGAACCAATATTGCCGTTATAATTATCCCCGATAGGGCACCATAAAAATGGGCATCGTGGTTAATGTTATCATTTTGTTTTTTAGCTAAATACGATGAGTATAAAAGAAATAAACCGCCATACAAAACAGCCGGGATAGGAATTGGAATAGGGAAAATGATGAGTTTAGTAAATGGAAAAAACAAAATATAACTAAATAATACGCCACACACCGCACCCGATGCCCCTAAACTGTGGTACATAAAATCATTTTTATGTTTATTGATTGATGGTATATCGCATAAAATTAAACTGCCTACATATACCACAGCAAATTGCCAGTGCCCTAAAATACGTTCTAAATTGAAAGCAAAAAAATAATAGGTTAGCATATTAAATATAAGATGCGGCCAATCTTTATGTATTAATCCACTAGTTATTAATTGATAAATATTTTGTTTTTTTGCCACACTGTATGGGTGTAGCATTAGTTTGCCGTAGATGTTTGCGTTATTAAATGCGTAAATACTGGTTATTATGGTAAGCAAAAATATGATAGTGGCAACAGGGGTTTCAAAAATGTAGGTTTCCATATTTAAGTTAGGGTTTTTGTAATATTTTGGGTAAACTACTAAAAACTAATTGGTACGAATGATCTATTAATTCGGTAATTAAATTATTGGGCAAGTTACCATCGAAAGTTATGGTATTCCAATGGGTTTTGTTCATGTGGTAACCTGGTATAATTTCGGGATATTGTGCTCGTAAAGATATTGCATAATCGGGATTGCATTTTGCGTTAAACGTTTTGTTATCGTCTAAGCTTAATATCAAAAAAACTTTATTGTAGAGTTTAAAAACTAAAGTATCATAACCAAACGGAAAACCCTCCGTTACAGAGGGTTTAACTAAACAATATTCTCGAATAAATTCGGCGTTCAAAAAAAACTTCTAATAGGTTTATAATATGTGCCAAAATCTCCAAAATGGTACTTATAGCTAATACTTAAAGTTCCGTAGGTATCTTTAAATAGGTTTTGAAAGCCAGCGTTATTATTATCGCTATAGCCATTAATATCATCTGTACCGCTAAAATTAGTTTTAAAACCTATAGAAATTACATGTCTTATTTCGTCATAATCATCAAAACAGTTTACATTATAGCCTACTTCAACTGGTACGGTAATTGCCCCAAAGGTACTTTTTCCCATATCACCAGCGTGTTGGCGGTTGCCTATTGGGTTTCCAATTGATAAAAATTCGCCAGTGGCACCTATTGGATAACCTGCTGCATTTTTGTCAAAATCGCCAACGTTGTTTGACCCTGTTAAATATCCAAAACCTGTTGCAAAGTAAAAGTTTTTAAATAATAATAACCAGTTATCTACATCGTATCTAAAAAATTGGCCCGCTACTACTGTTCCTTTAAATTCGAAAGACATTAAACTTGATTTATACTGCCTGTGGTAGTTATCTGGCCCATTTTTTAGCCAAAATTTGTTGGCGTATAAACCTACAGAAACGTAAGGTGTTACATAAAAATCGGTGCTTAAACCAAATGATAAGTTTTTGTTGGTTTCAAAAGATTTATTGCTTGCAAAATTAAAACCTTTGGGCCTATCATATCTAAAGTCCATATAGTCAATAGTTCCACCAGTATTTACACCAACGCTCCAACGCCTAAAGTTAGATTGCGAAAATGAACTGGTAAATACAGATGTGAGCACAAATATTAAAAGTATTTTAATCTTCATAAACAATAATTAGCACAATAAAAAAGATATAATTTATTGTTTAAAATTATTGATATTAATTAGTTATCCAAAATTTTAAAGTGATTTAGTTTTTATTTAATTTAAAAATTTGCAAAAAAAGAGGATTATTGTTAACATTAATGCAATATAAAATATTGACTTTAAGTAATTTAAATATTATTTAAACAACAAATACAAATTTTAAAATAAATTAGCTTTGTTACAAATTTGTAACGCTTAAGTTAAATATTTTTAGGGTTATAATTTAATTTTGCAATAATTTCACTCGAAACTGTATCGGCGTAAGCACCATAAGCATTAATTAAAACACCTTTTACGCTTCCCGATTTTGATTCAATTGCATAAACAATGCTGCTATCGCCTGGGTCGGATTCGCCTTCAAAACGAAAGATTTTTTTTACCTCAAAATCATCAGGATAAAGTTTTAATTGTAAGGCAGTATCTTCTAAATGTGTGGCTCTTAAATTAAAATTACTAGTATAGCCTTCTGCATTTAATTGGTTTAATGCGGTAAGTACAGTTTCGTATTGGTGGTTTTCGGCTGTGTTTAATTGCATTTTTTTGCTAGTTAATTTTAAAATATTAATCTTAACTAAAATTGAGCCAAAAATTAATACGTTTGGCGTTTGCATTGGTTTTAAAAAATATCTTTGTATTGCATTTTTAAATTATAAATAAAATTGGCCAAAATTAAAACATCCTATTTTTGCCAAAGCTGTGGCTTTGAGGCTGCAAAGTGGTTGGGTAAATGCCCATCATGCCAACAATGGAACACTTTTGTAGAAGAGGTGGTAGAGAAAATACCCTCTGGTGCTCCACAATGGAAAACCGATACCACCGATTTTAAAAGCAAGGTAAACAAACCAAACCCTATTCAGGCCATAAAATACTCGGAAGAGGAACGCTTAATTACACCCGACAACGAGTTTAACCGAGTTTTAGGTGGTGGCATTGTTAGTGGCTCTTTGGTTTTAATTGGTGGCGAACCAGGTATTGGTAAATCAACTTTAATGTTACAATTAGCGGTTACTTTAATAGGTTTAAAGGTGCTGTATGTATCGGGAGAGGAAAGCGAATCGCAAATTAAATTACGATCAGAAAGGCTTTATCCCGAAAAGGGAAAAAGTAATACTAACCAAAGCGATTGTTACATTTTGACCGAAACTGCAACACAAAACATTTTTAAACAAATAGAGCAATTAAGGCCAAATATTGTAATTATAGATTCGATACAAACGCTACACTCTGCGCACATAGAATCGAGCCCTGGTAGCGTATCGCAAGTACGAGAATGTACTGCAGAATTATTGCGTTTTGCTAAAGAAAGTGGTACTCCTGTATTTTTAATTGGCCATATTACCAAAGATGGGATGATTGCTGGACCAAAAATTTTAGAACACATGGTGGATACAGTTTTGCAATTTGAGGGCGATAGGCACCACGTTTACCGTATATTACGATCTATAAAAAACAGATTTGGCCCAGCGGCCGAGTTAGGTATTTACGAAATGCAAGGCAATGGTTTGCGTGAGGTTAGCAACCCATCAGAAATTTTACTTTCGCAACGCAACGAACCTTTAAGTGGCGTAACCATATCGGCAACTATGGAGGGTATGCGCCCAATGTTGATAGAAACACAAGCATTAGTAAGCACATCGCCGTATGGCACACCGCAACGTAGCGCAACAGGTTTTGATACTAAACGAATGAATATGTTGTTGGCAGTTTTAGAAAAACGTTGCGGTTTTAAGCTGGGTACAAAAGATGTTTTTTTGAACATTGCTGGCGGTATAAAAGTTGAAGACCCTAGTATTGATTTAGGTTTAGCGGTTGCCATTATATCATCACACGAGGATATGCCCATATCTTACAAAACCTGTTTTGCAGCCGAAATTGGGCTTTCGGGCGAAATTAGAGCAGTTACAAGGGTAGAGCAACGTATATCTGAAGCACAAAAACTAGGCTTCGAGCAAATTTTTATTTCTGAATACAATAAAAAAGGTTTAGATTTTTCTAAATACAATATCGAAATAAAAACGGTTAGTAAAATAGAACAAGTTTTTAATTTGCTTTTTGGGTAATTTATATCCTTTATTAAAATTTTAAAAAATCGTATTTATTCATTTAAAAATATTAAAAACTAAAATGAAATTTCTTTATAAAAATAGCTTATTGGCTATATTATCTTTATGTTGTTTTTTTGCTAAAGCACAATCGTTTAAACAACACCCTATGTTGCTGTGGTACAAACAACCTGCACCCAAAACAGATTCGTTACCTTTTAATAAAAATATAAAACCAAACATGTGGGGAACCACAAATGGGTGGGATTACGCTTTACCAATTGGTAATGGTAGGTTGGGAGCTATGATTTTTGGCGGCATAAGTCACGAACGTATTCAACTAAATGAAGAAACGCTTTGGGGTGGTTACAAAATTGTGGGCGATAACCCACAATCGGGACGGTCTTTAAATCAAATTCGTAATCTTTTATTTGCTGGCAAAGCCGAGGAGGCAAGCAATTTAGCTGAAAATACTTTTTTGGGAGTTCCTAAATACTTGGAATCTTATCAATCATTATCCGATTTGTATATTGATATGCCTAGCGGAAACAATAAAATAGAAAGCTATTATAGAGATTTAAATATTGATTCGGCCATTGCAAAAGTACGTTATACTTTAGATGGTAAAAAGTTTACCCGCGAAATGTTTGCATCGCACCCAAACCAAGTTATTGTTATAAAATATAATTGCAATGTTAAGGGAGGTTTAAATATGGCTATTTCTATGAACCGAGAAAAAGATGCACAAACTATTAGCAAAGCCGATGATCGTACGGTTTTACATCAGTATGGCCAAGTTACAGCGTACGATTCTTTAGCAAAAATAAACAAAGGTTTAAAATTTAGTACCCAAATTAAAGTTATACATATCGGCGGTTCATTAGAAAGTGAAAACGGAATATTAAACATAAAAAATGCAGATGAAGTAATCCTAATAATTGCTGCAGCAACCAATTATTATGGTGGTGATCCTGCACAATTGTGTACAAATTATTTAGATAAAGTAAAAAGTTTAACACACCAGCAATTAAAAACTGCACATATTAAAGATTACATATCCCTTTTTAATAGAAGCAAAATACAATTAGGAAACAAACAAGCATTAGATTTACCAACTAATGAAAGAATAAGTAATTCGGTAAAAGGCATTTACGATAGTTATCTGTCTGAATTAGCATTTAATTTTGGGAAATATATACTGATTGCCAGCTCAAGACCTGGCGACTTACCCTCAAACCTTCAAGGTCTTTGGTGCCAACATAACATTGCACCTTGGAATTCGGATTACCATACCAATATTAATTTGCAAATGAATTATTGGGGAGCCGAGGTGGCAAATTTATCTGAATGCCATTTACCCTTATTTGATTTGGTAGATTCGGTAGCCATAACAGGTATTAATACAGCTAAAACAAGTTACAATGCAAACGGTTGGACTATGCACCACGCCACCGATGCGTTTTGGAGAACATCGCCTATTGATGGCGGCGTAGTAGGTGTGTGGCCATTTGGTGGTGCATGGCTAACTCGCCACCTGTGGGAACATTATTTATATACGGGCGATAAAAAGTTTTTACAACAAAGGGCGTATCCTTTAATGAAGGGTTCGGCGCAATTTATGTTAGATTTTTTGGTTAAGATGCCCAAAGGTTTACCCTTCGAAGGTAAATGGGTTACCAACCCTTCGCACTCGCCCGAAAACGCTTATCAGGATGCCAACGGGGTACAATCAATGTTTACGTATGGTGCAACAATGGATTTACAAATTATACACGATTTATTTACCAATTGTATTGAAGCAATTGATGCTATAAATGGCAAAATGGGCAAACAAGATTTGACCTTTAAAGCCCAATTAAGTAGTACATTAGCTAATCTAGTGCCTTTGCAAATCAGTAAAAAAACTGGTAAAATACAAGAATGGATTGATGATTATAAAGAGCTGGAATTAGGCCATCGCCATTTTTCGCATTTATATGGCGTGTTTCCAGGAAATCAAATAACGGTTAATAAAACACCCCTACTTGCTAAAGCTGCAGCACTAACAATTGATGCCCGCCTTAAAGGAAACCCAAATGCCGCAATTGATGAAGCTACCAATAAGTACCAAAGTTTTGATAGTTATGTAAACGGAAATGGTGGTGGTAATTGGCAAAGATCTTGGCTTACTGCACTTTGGGCAAGGCTTGGGAATGCCGAAAAAGCATTTGATAGCCATAAAAGGCAGTTTAATAAAATTATAATGCCCAACCTACTGGGCGATGGCAGGGTACAGGTTGATGGCAGCATGGGCTTAACAGGAGCCGTTACCGAAATGCTATTACAAAGCCACGAAGGTTTTTTAAATATTTTACCTGCTTTGCCAAAACAATGGAATAGTGGTTTTATAACGGGCATAAAAGCCAGAGGAAATTATACAGTAAATATTAAATGGAATAATTCTCAATTAAAATCACTTTCTATAACTACTCATAATGCGGCTTTTTGTAAAGTAAAAATTAATAAGATGATAGTTAATAAAATTTTTAGAAATGGCAAAAGTGTAAAATTTAAAGTTTTTAGGAATAACGTAATTGGGTTTGATACAAAGAAAAACAGTTTATATAATTTTACATTTATTTAGGAAACAAGTATTTGTTTTTTAGTGTTTTTTTAGCACAATCACAATTTGCCGTTTTTTAAATTTATTTTCTGTAAAAACAAGCGTTAAGTTTTTATTATTTTTTAACTGGGTTCCTCTTTGTTTTTAAATAAGAATATGTGGGGAAATCATGAATTAAAGACTCTAAATTTTTTTTGGAAAACTTAAAGTTGTTATTTTTTCTTTTGGCAAATTTGGCAAAGCAAAAATAATAACCTTAAATTTAAATATGGTTTTTTTAGCACAAGCCCCAATTTTAAAAAAATTGGTAAAATAGTTTTTGTTTTATAGCTTGCATTATTACAAAAAACAAATAATTATGAAACATGCCAGCATTTATATTTTGTTATTCACATTGCTTTTGGGCTGCAAAAACCCAACTCCAAAAATGAAATTTTACAATTGGCCTAAAGCTACACCACCCATTGCAGAAATTATTCCGCACCACCGAGTTATACATCAAGATACGGTTTTAGACAATTATTATTGGATGATTGATTATTTTACCAAAGGCCCACAAAGCACAAAAGTGTTAGATTATTTAAAAGCCGAAAACAATTATGTAGATACCATGATGAAAGGGACAAAGCAGTTTCAAGCCACTTTGTTTAACGAATTAAAAAGTAGAATTAAAGAGAAAGACGAAAGCGTACCCATCTATAAAAACGGTTATTTTTATTATACCCGTACCAATGATGGGGAACAATATTTTAAATATTGCCGCAAAAAAAGTAGTTTAAATGCCAAAGAAGAAGTTTTATTAGATGTAGACGCCTTAGCAAAAGGCAGCAGTTATTACTCGGTAAACGGGTTTAGTGTTAGCCCAAACCAAAAACTGCTAGCTTACGGAGTTGATAAGGTTTCTCGCCGCCAATACACCATTTATATTAAAAACTTAGAAACTGGCGAAATATTTAAAGATGCAATTACAAATACCGAAGGCGATGCCGTTTGGGCTAACGATAATAAAACTATTTTTTACACTTCTAAAAATGAAATTACCCTTTTAGCCGAAAAAATAAAAACACACCTGCTAGGCACCCCCTCCCAAACAGATGTTACCGTTTACCACGAAAAAGATAATACCAACTTTATTAGTGTTGATAAATCTAAAAACGAAGCTTATATTTTTATTCAATCGGGCGGCACTTTAACCACTCAAATTAGATTTATTAATGCCAACAAGCCCAACTCCGATTTTAAAGTTTTTGCTGCCCGCACAAAAAACGTTTTATATGAGGTAAAGCCCGTTGAGAATAAATTTTTGATTCGTACCAACTGGAATGCAAAAAACTTTAGGTTAATGGAATGCCCTTTAGATAAAACAGAAAAAGAAAACTGGAAAGAAATTATACCCAACCGTAAAAATGTTTTACTAGAAAGTGTTGATGAATTTAAAGATTATATAGTATTATTAGAACGAGAAAAGGGATTAAATCAATTAAATATACTAAAAAACAGCGGTAGCAATTATTATATAAAATTTGATGAACCAGTTTACTCAATATTTGGCAGTTCCAACCCCCAATTTAATAGTAAAAAATTTAGGTATCAATACACATCGTTAACTACGCCCATTACCACCTTTGATTATAATTTGGAAACTCAGCAACAAAAACAAATTAAACAACAAAAGGTTTTGGGAGGTTATAATCCTAAAAATTACGAAACCCAAAGGTTATTTGCCACCGCACCCGACGGCACAAAAATACCCATAGCACTTGTTTATAAAAAAGGATTTGAGAAAAATGGCAATGCCCCTCTATTGCTTTATGGGTATGGTTCTTATGGTATTACATCCGATGCTTATTTCTCGTCACTTAGGCTATGTTTATTAAACCGTGGTTTTGTTTTTGCCATAGCCAACATTAGAGGTGGCCAAGAAATGGGACGCCAATGGTATGAAGACGGTAAGTTAATGAAAAAAACAAACACTTTTACCGATTTTATTGCCTGTGGCGAGTTTTTAATTGCCCAAAAATACACTTCGGCCAAGCATTTATATGCAAACGGAGGCAGTGCCGGTGGTTTGTTAATGGGCGCAATAGTTAATCTTGCCCCCAATTTATGGAATGGCATAATTGCCGAAGTGCCTTTTGTTGATGTTGTAAACACTATGTTAGATGAAAGCATACCACTAACTACCAACGAGTTTGATGAATGGGGAAACCCCAAACAAAAAGAGGTATACGAATACCTTAAAACCTATTCTCCGTACGAAAATATAACCCCAAAAAAATACCCAAATATGTTAGTTACTACTGGTTTGCATGATAGCCAAGTACAATATTTTGAGCCTGCAAAATGGGTGGCTAAACTTAGGGCAACCAAAACCGATAATAATGTTTTGCTATTTAAAACCAATATGGCTTTTGGCCATGGCGGGGCATCGGGCAGGTTCGATTATTTAAAAGACGAAGCTTTGCAATACGCTTTTTTATTTTCGTTAGAGGGTATAAATCAGTAGTATTATTTGTACAAACTTATGTTAACGTTAAATAGCATTATCCAAAAATTTACGCAAAAAGGCGAAAAATCTGGTTGGATGTAAATTAAAACTTAACAGTGCTAAAGTTATAAAAATTACATGGACTAATGAACCCATAAAATTTACGGTTACTAATAATTTAGTGAGTTTTGGCGCAATAAAAAATAAAAATTATACTATTGTATCTAAATAGAAATTTTAATATTAAACCAATTATTAAAAAACCGATGACTAACACTGTAACTGTTTGGCAAGAAACCGTTTCTATACCCACCTACCCTATCGGCAAAGCCGAAAAAAATCCAATATTTTTAGAAAAAAGAGTTTACCAAGGCAGTAGCGGCGTGGTATATCCGCACCCCGTAGTCGAAAAAATAAGCGATACCAAAGTTGATAAAACATATAATGCATTGTTTATAGAAAACGAATATATAAAAGTGATGATATTGCCTGAGCTAGGGGGCAGAATACAAATGGCTTGGGACAAAGTGCAACAGCGACATTTTATTTATTACAATCAGGTAATTAAACCTGCTTTGGTGGGTTTAACTGGGCCGTGGATTTCGGGAGGTATAGAGTTTAACTGGCCACAACACCATAGGCCATCAACATTTAATGCCGTTGATTATAATTTAAAAGAAAAC
>JAYULE010000182.1:0-29132 GCA_043763845.1 Sphingobacteriales bacterium | reverse complement strand
TAAAACAAATTATAGCCTATCTATTTTGGCAAGAAACCTTTACTTTAAAAAAACCATTTTCTTCGCTGTTATATATTTTTAACCGATACTCCCCACCCAAAATAAGCGCCCTATTATCATCAATATGCCCTGCCGGAAAATCGAAAGCAACAGGGTAATTGTATTTTTTTACCAATTCGTAAATTATCTGTTTGGTGGTAAAGCCAAACGGTATAGGGTTATCTTTTAAATTGGTAAAACCACCCACAATTAAACCTTTAAGTTTAGCTAATTTACCGGCTCTGTCCAAAGCATACATCATCCTATCAATAGCGTATAAATATTCGCCAACATCTTCTAAAAACAAAATTTTATCGGTAAAGTCAACATCGCTAACCGAGTTTAGCATAGAAACCAAGATGCTTAAATTCCCGCCCACCAAAAGTCCATCGGCATTCCCTGGCTTACATTCTAAACCTGTAGAATATGCGTACGAAAGTGCTTGCCCAAACAATGCTGCTTTTAAACTTTCTAAACCTTGGGTACTACTTTGTGCAATAGTTGCAGGCATTTGCCCGTGTATGCTTTGTAGCCCCATACTTTGTAATTGGCAGTGTAACACGGTAATATCGCTAAAGCCTACCAACCATTTTGGGTTTTTTAATAGTGGGGTAAAATCGACTTTATCAACAATTCTAACGCAGCCATAACCGCCACGGGCAGCAAAAATGGCCTTTATATTGGGGTTGTTTATAAAATTTTGTAACTCGGTGGCTCTAAAATCATCATCGCCGGCAAACTGGTGGAAATTAGTTGTTAGTGTTTGACCAACTATAACTTGTAACCCCCAATTTTTAAGCAAGTTAATTGCTTCTGTCATGGGTTTATCTAAACTTTTTGCGGGGCAGGTTATAGCGATGGTATCGCCTTGTTTTAAGCTAGGGGTTTTAAGCATTTATAAAATTATATAATTAATGGCAATATCAATTAAATTTTATGCAACAACAAAAAAGCCAGCTTAAAAACTGGCTTTCAAAAATTATAAAGTAAAACGATGCCTATTTGGTAACATACAATACTTCTTTAACGGCTTTAATTACACGCTCGGCATTTGGTAAACTTGCGGCTATTAATGTTGGTGCGTAAGGCAAAGGCACATCGGCACAGGTTATGCGCAAAACTGGTGCATCTAAATAATCGAAAGCGTTTTTTTGAACGTGGAAGGCGATTTCGGATGATATGGAGGCCAAAGGCCAAGCTTCTTCAACAACAACCAAACGGTTAGTTTTTTTAACTGATTTTAAAATTGCTTCAAAATCAATAGGTCTAACAGTTCTTAAATCAATAACTTCAACACTTATACCTTCTTTAGTTAACTGGTCAACAGCAGGTTGTACTACACGACTCATCATTTTACCAAAACTTACAATGGTAACATCGGTACCTTCTTGTACTACGTTTGCTTTGCCAATTTCTAAGTAATACTCTTCTTCCGGAACGTGGCCTTTATCGCCATACATTAACTCCGACTCCATAAAAATAATAGGATTGTTATCTATAATACAAGATTTTAATAAACCTTTTGCATCGTAAGGGTTGGCTGGAATTACTACTTTTAAACCCGGGCAGTTTGCAAACCAGTTTTCGAAATTTTGTGAGTGTTGTGCACCTAATTGCCCAGCATTACCAGTTGGGCCTCTAAAAACAATGGGTGCACCAAACTGGCCACCACTCATTGATAATATTTTAGCTGCACCATTAATAATTTGATCTATTGCAACCAACGAGAAGTTAAAAGTCATAAACTCAACAATTGGTCTTAATCCGTTCATGGCGGCACCAATGGCAATACCAGCAAAACCTAGTTCGGCAATAGGCGTATCAATAACACGTTTGGCGCCAAATTCATCTAACATTCCCTGACTAACTTTATAAGCTCCGTTATATTCGGCAACTTCTTCGCCCATCAAAAATATTTTGTCATCCTTACGCATTTCCTCGTTCATGGCCTCGCGAAGTGCTTCTCTATACTGAATTTCTCTCATTTACTTTTATTTATGGAACGCAAATATAATTAATGTTGTTTTAAAAGCAATGCCCAAAATATGTTGTTTTTAAAATGATATTCCCTTGAAAATTTTTAGATTAAACAGGTTTTACGGCAGGGCAAACGCATTTAAGATTTTGGTATATATTTTAATTTATATTATGAGATACTTGGCTTCAATCTTAATAACAAAAATATGTGCTTTTGTGCCTCAGAGTGCAAAGAAGAGTCTCAAGAACGCCTTTTATGAGACTCTTCACTTCGTTCTGAGTGACAGAACGTTTACAGAATAATAATTTTTTCAAGAAAATAGTTTTACAATTTTTAAATGCGTTAGTCTTGGGTCTTACGGTTATTCACACCAAAATTAAAATTTATTGAAAGCAGATTTTACAAAAGGCATAAATTACACCTCCGTTTCTTCAATTATTTCCCCTCAAAATCCAACTCCAATAAAATAGGGCAATGGTCCGAGTGTTTGGCTTCGGGTAAAATTGCGGCTCTTTTTATATTTTTGGCTAAGGCCGATGTTACTAAATGGTAATCTATTCGCCAACCTAAATTTTTACCTCGGGCCCCAGCCCTATAACTCCACCAAGTATAATGGTGCGGATCTGGGTTTAAATGCCTAAAAGTATCTACAAATCCATTATTTAAAAAGCTATCCATCCAAGCTCGCTCTTCGGGTAAAAACCCCGAAGAATTAGCGTTTGATTTTGGGTTATGTATGTCAATTGCTTGGTGGCAAATGTTGTAATCTCCTGATATTATAAGATTTGGAAATTCGAGTTTTAAACGATCAATATAACTGGCAAATTTATCTAAAAACTGGTATTTAAACACTTGCCTTTCATCGCCACTACTACCAGACGGAAAATAAACACTCATCACCGAAAAATCTTTAAAATCGGCCCTAATTGTTCGCCCTTCCCAATCAAATTCTTCTATACCGCAACCATACTCAACGTGTAAAGGTTCGGTTTTCGAAAAAATGGCAGTGCCACTATAGCCCTTTTTTTGTGCAGGGTACCAATAATGTTTGTAGCCCAACTGCTCAATTAAAAGTATGTTACCAATTTGTTCGGGAGTAGCTTTTATTTCTTGTAAGCAAACTATATCCGCATCGGTAGCTTGTAACCAAGCTAAAAAATCTTTGTTAATTGCGGCTCTAATGCCGTTTACGTTGTACGATATTATTTTCATGAAAATATTGTTAAATCTAATAACCCAACTCCTCAAAATAACTTACCATAAGCGATTTAATTATCAGCTCTTGTTCTAAAATGGTGTAGTTTGGTATGGGGCTTACCACACGCCAATGCGGCCAGCCATCTTGGTCGGTACCTTCTAATTCATAAAATCCCATTTGGGCAAAAAGCCTGCAATTGGCAATGTGCATTAACTCTTCTTTTTGGCGTTTACTGAATTTTTGTGGGCCTTTACCTAACTCTTGCACTCCAATTAAAAATAGAATTACTTTAATATCGGGGCGTTCGTTATCAAACTCAGTAGCTAGTTTTATTTGAAGATTAGAAAACTTAAGGTTTATTTCTGCGGGTTTCATTGGTCAAACTTAAAAAATGTTTATTGTAATTGTTAAAAAAAACCATCTTTACCTTATGATTACATTTTGCATTGCCACGGTTTTATTTTTGGGTTTAGAATTATTGTATTTTAAAATTGCCAATAAATATAACATTGTTGATAAACCAAACCAACGTAGCTCACACACATATAGCACTATTCGTGGTGGAGGTATAATTTTTCCTTTGGCATTTATTACAGGTATTTTAATTTTTCAGCCTCAAAATATTTGGGTTGCTGTTGCGGTTTTAGCAATTTCTTTTATTAGTTTTATGGATGATGTAGTAACATTAAACAACATCACTCGCATAAGCATACATTTTTTGGCGGTTATTTTAGTTATTTATCAATGCGATCTCAATTTCCCTCAAATTCAAGAATATATTAATCAAAACCAAACGGTAATTTTGGTAGGATTGAGTTTAGCAACCTTAATTGTATGCATAGGTATAATAAATGCCTGTAATTTTATGGATGGTATAAATGGAATAACTGTACTTTATTTCACAGCCACATTAGCATCAATTTGGTATATCCAAAACAGTTTGAGCATTGTTATATTGGTAAACGGTGTTTGGCAATTATTAATGGGTGCTTTATTTGTTTTTGGATTTTTTAACTTGCGTAAAAAGGCAAAAACTTTTGCCGGCGATGTGGGTAGCATATCTGTTGCGCTAATAATATGTTTTTTAATATTGAGTTTGATTGCCTACACCAAAAACCCAAAATGGATATTACTTTTAGGAGTTTATGGTTTAGATACCGTGTTTACAATCATTTCTAGACTGTTTCGTAGCGAAAACATTTTTGAAGCCCACCGTTCGCATTTTTACCAATATTTAGCCAACCAGCGCAAAATGAACCATATTTTAATTTCGGTTTTGTATGCTTTTACTCAACTTGTTGTAAATTATTTTTTATGGTTTGAGAAAACGGGTTTATTTGCCACTGTGTTTTTTTTTGGCGTTGTTATAATTTATTGTTTAGTAAGATTTTGGTTTGAGGGATTTAAGGCTTTATTTAAAAAACAAGTTTAAATTTTATTGAAATTTATCTTAATTATTTAATTGGCCAACCAAGCAGCTGGGTTTTGGTCTTCCATACCTTTCCAAAGTTGAAAATCTAAATCGGCCGATCCTTCGGTAACCGCAACCGTACCAATGGGTTGTTTGGTGCTTACTTTTTGGCCCACACTTACATTTACCGATTCTAAATTTTTATAAACTGTAAAAAACTCGCCGTGACGAATAATAATAATGTTACTGCCCGAAATTTCTAAAATTTTAGATACTGTACCATCAAAAACCGACCTAGCCGTTGCTCCTTGGTTGGTACGTATAGTCCAACCTTTGCTGTCTTTAGTTACCCCACCAATTTTTTGTGTGCCATAGTTTTCTGTAATTACACCATTCGCAACAGGCCATGGTAAACGCCCACGGTTAGTTATAAAACTTGCAGATAGTTTTGCAGATTCGGGAGTTGATGCCAATATCGATGTAGTTTTAGCTTTGGGAGTTGTTGCAACTACTACTTCACGCCCTTCGGCTCTCGCTTTGGCAGCCGATGCAAGGTTTTCAGCTTTTAGTTTGGCTGCTGCAATACGGGCTTCTTCCTCAGCTTTTCGCCTTGCAAGCGCAATTTCTCGCTCAATAACTTGCCTAATTGCTCGGTCAAGTTTTTGCGCATCGCGTTGTTTTTGTGCTAAATCTCTTTTTAGCTGTTTCTCTTGAGTGGTTAGCTCTTTAACTACTTTTTCTTGGTTATTTTTCTCGTTACCTAAAGTTTTTTTTTCTTTAACTTGGTCGGTAAGCAGGTTGTCTTTTTGATTTTTATTTTGGTTAAGTTCCGATATTTTGAGTTTAACTTTTTGTTGCGTAGTTTCTATATAGCCCGCTTGTTTCATGCGGTATTTACCAAATTGGTTTAAATACTTCAAACGTTTGTAAGCTTGGTTAAAGTTGCTTGCTGCAAATACGTACATTAACTTACTATACGAACTTTGGTTTTTTTGTGCAAATACAATCATTGCCGAATAATCTTTTTTTAACTGCCCTAATTGCGAGTTTAACAAACGTACATTACTTACATTTTGTGATATTTCACCATTTAACAACCTAACCTCAGAGTTTATGGTGTTTATTTTTTCTTCTCGTAATCGTATTTGAGCTCGTAAGCCATTTAGCTGCTTTAAAGTTACTCGCTTATTGGTTGATGTTTTAGATAAAGTGTTATTTATCATTTCAATATCTTTATTTAATTGAGCTTTTCTGCGTTCTAATTCGCTACGTGTTTGCGCCCATAAACTATTGCTTAACAAGAAGAAAGCAAACCCAAATAAAAGTATTTTGATAATTTTCATTGTTTGTAAAGGTATTTATTTTTAAGATTTTTTATAATATTTAAGCGAAGGTTTAAGCATTCTCTAAATTATAAAGCAAAAACAAAACGCTTTAATCGCACCTAATAATATTTAAATGGCTGATATAATTAAATTTTTTTAAGCTAAGAAAATTTAAGTTAAGGATTTATTGGTTTGTTTCAATAGTAAAAACATTTTGAAGATTGCGTTAATATAAATTTCCAACGATTAAACTACAGCCAGAATTTCAATAAATAAAAAATCCTATCATATTAAAATATTCGGATTCTTGGTTAAAAACTGTGAAATAGAATTAAATTTAATTTCCATTATACAGGTGTACGCATGGGGACGGCCTAGCTGTTGTTTGGAGTGGGAGGCCAATAAATTTTTTGTAGAAAATAACATAAAGCACTACCAAAGCAAGTCGCAGCGTGTTGCACAAACATTGTTAAAGCAGCAATTTGGTTGCCACGCCTTGAATTGCGCCGTTAAAAATTTATTGAGCATACCCGACAAATATCAGCAAGCCTTGATTTTTTGTAACTTTTTTATCAAGAAAAAAGTTATTAAAAAAATGCCTATTAAATTTTTCAATTTATCTTAAACAAAATTAAAACCAAACAAAACAACGAAGAACCAATATTCCATGCTCAACACCTAATAAACGCACTACAAAACTAGAAATCCCACAAAATTACCTACAATAATTTTTAGCATTTAGCCATCATTGTTAAAAATTAATGCAAATTTGCAAAAAGCACTTTAGAGGTGTAAAACACACCTTAATAAATAGCCTTTTTAAAAATCCATAAATATTAAATGAACAGTACCTTAAATTCCTCTTTGGCAAAACCATTACAAGTTTCTATACAAGGTTACGAAGGTTGCTTTCATCAAGAAGCTGCCCGTAGTTTTTTTGGCGAAAATGTGGGGGTAATTTGCTGTGCCAATTTTAGAGATGTAGTAAAAATTGCTGCCGATTGTAGCCAAAGTAATGGAGGCGTTATGGCCATAGAAAACTCAATAGCTGGCAGTATTTTGCCCAATTACAATCTATTACAAAAAAGCGATTTAAAAATTGTGGGTGAGGTTTATTTACAGATTAAGCAAAACTTGTTGGTAAACCCTGGCGTAACCCTTGCCGATATTAAAGAAGTTCACAGCCACCCAATGGCTATTCAACAATGCTTTGGTTTTTTAGACCAATACAACTGGAAACTGGTAGAAACCGAAGATACTGCCTTAAGTGCTAAACACATACGCCAGCACCACAGTAAACATATTGCTGCTATTGCAAGTGAGTTGGCTGGGCAAATTTACAACCTTCATAATATTGCCCCTGCAATACATACTTTAAAAAATAATTATACCCGTTTTTTGGTGCTACAAACCGAAGATGAGGTAAAAGAAATAAATGGTGCTAATAAAGCATCAATAACGTTTAACACCAATCACTCAAAAGGAAGTTTGGCAAAAGTGCTAACGGCAATTGCCAAGGGAGGTATAAATTTAAGTAAGCTACAAAGTATGCCTATACAAGGCAGCGATTTTAAATATTTGTTTTATGCCGATTTAGAGTTTGATAGCAAAGAACAACTAGAAGAAGTTTTGGTAAAAATTACTTCCTTAACCGAAGCCCTACAATTATTAGGCATTTACAAAAACGGAAAAATAAATTAATCCAATTTTATTGCGGTATAATATTTTGAATATCAATTCACACAAACAAAGCTGGAACAAACTTAAAAGACTGTTTAAAAATAATTGCACTTTAGTGTAACTTAGTATACATTTGTGTGTGGCTCATAATTCAAAAATAAGATCAACAATATTTTACAAAAATTATTTTAGAGAATTCTTTATTAAACAGCGCCAAAAGGTTAAAGATAAAATAATTTGGACTTTAGATTTAATTGAGGAAGTACAAAAAATTCCAGAAATTTATTTAAAACATATTGAAAATACGGAAGGACTATATGAAATCCGTGTACAACAAGGGAGCGAGATTTTTAGAATATTTTGTTTCTTCGACGATGGGCAACTTATAGTTTTAGCAAACGGATTTCAAAAGAAAACGCAAAAAACACCTCAAAAAGAAATTGATAAAGCACTTAAAATAAAGGCAGAATATGAAAGCGAAAAATAAAAATACTATGACCCTTGCCGAGTTAAAAGACGAACAGTATGGTAAACGGGGGACTTTGAAAAGAGAAGAATTGGAAGCTGGTTTTGAACAATTTAAGCTTGGAGCAATGATTCACGAAGCTCGTTTAGAAAAAGGATTAACTCAAGAACAACTCGCAGAAAAATGTGGGACAACAAAATCTTACATTTCGCGAATAGAAAACAATATAAAAGAAGTTAGAATTTCTACATTACAAAAAATTGTAGAATTGGGCTTTGGAGGTCAGCTTAAACTCTCAATCAAACTTTAATAAATAAAACTAAGAAAATATAATACAACATAATATTCCCAAAATTTGGTAATTACATATAAAAATGCAAACCGCAAACCGATTAAACAACATTGGCGAATATTACTTCTCGCAAAAACTAAGGGAAATAGATACGTTAAATAAGGAAGGCAAAAACATAATTAGTTTAGGCATTGGTAGCCCCGATTTGCCACCGCACCCATCCGTAATTGAAACATTAAAAGAAGAAAGTGCAAAGCTAAACACACACGCTTACCAATCTTACAAAGGCAGCCCAATTTTACGCAATGCAATTGCTACTTGGTATGTAAAATGGTATCAAGTTACATTAAATCCGGATAACGAAATACTGCCTTTGTTAGGTAGTAAAGAAGGTATTATGCACATTTGCATGACTTATTTTGAGCATGGCAACGGCGTATTAATACCCAACCCTGGTTACCCAACTTATGCAAGTGCCGTTAAACTTAGTGGTGCAACACCATTAACTTATAATTTACAAGAAAGCAATAATTACGAGCCTGATTTTGAGCAAATATCTCAAACCATTGCCGCGTTTGTAAGCGAAAACAATGGCGCCAAAGTAAAAGGTATGTTTGTAAATTATCCGCACATGCCCACCGGAAAAGCTGCAAGTATAGATTTATTTGATAAACTGGTAGCTTTTGCTAAACAACACCAAATTTTGTTAATTCACGATAACCCATACAGCTTTATTTTAAACGATAAACCTATGAGTTTGTTAAGCGCAAATGGCGCATTTGATGTTGCCATCGAACTTAATTCGTTAAGTAAAAGTCACAATATGGCAGGTTGGCGAATAGGTATGCTGTGTGGTGCTAAAGAACGCATCGACGAAGTTTTACGATTTAAAAGCAATATGGATAGTGGTATGTTTTTACCTGCACAACTGGCCGCTGCAAAAGCATTGGAGTTAGATAGTACTTGGCATACCTACTTAAATGAAATTTATGCCCAAAGGCGTAACAAAGTTTTTGAATTGTTAACCTTACTTAACTGCAAGTTTAGCACACAACAAGTAGGGCTTTTTGTTTGGGCAGCAATACCTGCAAATTACACAAGCGGTTACCAATTAAGCGATGAAGTGCTATACAGTAGCAACGTATTTATAACTCCGGGCGGTATTTTTGGCAACGCTGGCGATAATTATATACGGGTAAGTTTGTGCAACACAGTAGAAAAAATAAATGAAGCCATTAACCGCATTAAAACATAAAAACCATGTTTAACAACATTACCATAGTGGGTGTAGGTTTAATAAGTGGCTCGTTTGCATTAGCACTAAAGCAAAATGGCTTGGCAAAAAACATAATTGGCGTTAGCCGTACCCAAGCAAGCCTACAAACCGCTTTGCAACTAGGTATTATTGACGAAGCATTACCCTTAATAGAAGCTGTAAAAAAAAGCAACCTAATTTACGTTGCCATTCCCGTTGATGCAACTTTAATTGTTATGCAACAAATAATGGATATGTTAAGCCCAAACCAAATAGTTGTTGATGCTGGTTCTACAAAATACGCCCTTTGTAATTTATTAGAAAACCACTCCAATCGCAAACAATTTGTTGCCACGCACCCTATGTGGGGTACCGAATATAGTGGCCCTAAGGCTGCAATAAAAGATGCGTTTGCTGGCAGTACCTGCGTAATTTGTGATAAGGAACTCAGCGATACCCAAACGCTAAACACTGTAGAAAACGTGTACAAAACCATTGGTATGCACTTAGTTTATATGGATGCAAAAAGCCACGATACACACGCCGCATACGTAAGCCACATATCGCACATAACATCTTTTGCACTGGCTAACACCGTTTTAGAGAAAGAAAAACAAGAAAATGCAATTTTCGAGCTTGCAGCAGGTGGTTTTGCTAGTACAGTACGTTTAGCAAAAAGTAGCCCAGCAATGTGGTCGCCCATTTTCTTACAAAACCAACAAAATATTTTAGAGGTTTTAAACGAACATATCTCTCAGCTTCAAAAATTTAAAACTGCGTTAGAAAACAACGATGCCCAACAATTGCAAACCCTAATGCAACACGCAAATACTATAGGTCGTATTTTAAAGTAGCCTTAATCAAATACAGTAATTTTTTTTTATTTGAAGCACCAAAATTTTGAAGCCATTTAACTCAATTGGTTCCAGCTTTCCGCTAAACTCCGCAACGCCTCCAAAAAGGCGTTTTGCGTGGTACCGCTTCAATCTGGGCTAAAATTAACGGGCTGGTGTTTTTGGCTACAAATAACCTCAGCTATTAGTCTAAACACGCTGCCCGCTGCCCGTAGCTGGCTGCCCGAGGCCCGCTGCCCGAGGCCACCTCCCCTCAAATATATCAATATATACAATGATGCTAAAACATGCACTATCGCAGCACCATAAAAAATATACTTTACTCTAAAAAAACATCTTGGTAAAACCAACCGGCTAATAAAGCACATAAACCAATACCAACCTCTAAACCAATGTACATGGTAGCAACCAATTTTCCTCGTTTATCGGCATCGCTTAAATCAATTGTCCAGGCCGATATTGCTGGCGAAAACATACCCGTAGCCACGCCATAAACCACTGCACTCACCATTAACATAAAACCAGTTTGGGCAAAGCCTATAACAACAAACGATATAGCCAACAACACCAACGAGACTTTTAATACAGGTGTTCGGCTGTATTTGTCAGATACTTTACCGGCAACAAATCTTACTAAAAGCGAAGCAATAGTAAAAACCTTAAAAAATATGCTTTTGTTTTTTAAGCCTAAAGCCCGCCCCAATCGGGTACTAAAGTTACTTAGGCGTCATAACTCATATAGCTTAAAATAAAATAATATCCTAAATTTGAATCAAAATTAAATCAACTTACATCAACAACGTTGTGAAACTCGACAAAAATGGGGATTACCACACCAAACTTTCCAACTTATCGCCATTTAAAACCGGAATAACCGTTGTTACATTTATTTGTAAACAAAACTTTATATCTTCTTCAATACCTAATTTTTTTAAGCGTTCGCTATGCGATGTTTTAGAAGTGTAGGCATATAAATCGGCTTTTGCTAAATCGTACAAATCTTGAGATGCGGTACCTGCATCGTCACAGACAAAACCGTTTTGATTTAGTTGCTCAACAACTGCACCTGCAAAAAGTGTGTCTTCTAAATTAAACTTATCTTTCCAACCGGCGCAAAGCAGCAATACATTTTTGCCTTGGCTAATCAAGTAATTGCAGACTGCATCTAAATTAAAAAACGATCCAATAATAATTTGCTGCGCTTCGGTTTTACATTTGTTTAAAGCATGAGTACCATTGGTGGTAGTTAAAACTATGGTTTTGCCTTCAATTTTTTCTCGGGTGTACGAAAATGGCGAGTTGCCAAAATCGAAACCATCTACCACTTGTCCATCTCTCTCGGCGGCCAATAAATAATTTTGGTTTTGGTAAGCCAAACATTCATCAACACTTGCCACCGGAATAATAGCTTTTGCACCATTGTGTAAACCATAACAAATAGATGACGTTGCTCTAAAAATATCTATGATTACAACCGTAGCATTCGCAATATTGTATAAGGGTAAAAGTGCTGGGGTAAAGCAAACATCAATTTTTTTTGCCGACATATAATTTAATCTTGTTTTTTGTAAAAAGGCAATTTTACCACCTTTGCTTTAATATTTTGTTCTCTAATGCAAATAAATATTTCGCTATCAATAGCTGTAAACTCTGTTTTAACATATCCCATACCAATGGCTTTTTGTAACGATGGCGATTGTGTGCCCGATGTTACTTTACCAATTGTATTGCCTTGGCTATCTACAATTTCGTAATCGTGGCGAGGTATTCCCCTTTCTATCATTTCAAAAGCTACCAATTTTTGGCTTAGGCCGATTGTTTTTTGATTTTCTAACGCAACGCTATTGGTAAACGGTTTGGTAAATTTTGTAACCCAACCTAAGCCTGCTTCTAAAGGCGAAGTGGTATCGTCAACATCGTTTCCATACAAACAAAAACCCATTTCTAGTCGTAAGGTATCTCTAGCACCTAAACCTATGGGTTTTATGCCGTAAGGTTGGCCAGCTAAAAAAATAGCATCCCACACGGTATTTGCATGTTCGTTATCAACATAAATCTCGAAACCACCAGCACCCGTATAACCTGTTGCCGATATTAAAACATTATCTACCCCTGCAAAAGTGCCTTTAACAAAGGTGTAATATTCCATTGTTTGCAAATTTATTTGGGTTAAGCTTTGCAAAGCTTGGGCAGCTAATGGGCCTTGTACAGCCAATAAAGAGGTACGGTCCGATATATTTTTTAATTCTACATTTTGCGTGTTTAAGCTTTGCAACCAATCCCAATCTTTATCAATATTTGATGCATTTACCACCAACATATAAGTGGTTGCAGTTATGCGATAGACCAACAAATCATCAACAATGCCGCCTATTAAATTAGGTAGGTAAGCGTATTGTACTTTGCCATCAATTAGTTTACTTACATCGTTTGATGTAGCTCTTTGTAGTAAATCTAAAGCATTATCGCCTTTTACAATAAACTCACCCATGTGGCTCACATCAAAAACCCCAACGGCATTACGTACAGTTTGGTGTTCTATATTTATGCCCGCATATTGTACAGGCATATTATAACCTGCAAACGGAACCATTTTTGCATTAAGTAAAAGATGTTGTTGGTATAAGGCGGTTTGTTTCATGGTAGCGTGAGTATATTTTTTTGTTTAACCAAAAAATCAAGAAAATTGTTTATGCCTCGAAATTGAAAATGGTATTAATCAATTTGTTTATCCCCTTATCGGAAAATTATCCCTCTTAAAACAATTCCGATATCAGCGAAGGATACAGCCCAAAAACTACCGTTAAAATTGCACTTAAAGCCAATACAAACTTAAACTGAATAGGTGTAGCTAAAATTATGTTTTTGCCTTCTTTAAAATACATTGCCACAATAACTCTGAAATAATAAAATACACCTATAATAGCGTTTATAATGGCAATTACCACCAACCATATTTGGTATTGCGCTACGGCGGATGAAAACATAAAAAACTTACCAATAAAGCCTGCCGTTAAGGGTATCCCCGCTAGGGAAAGCATGGCAATAGTTAATGTAAAAGCTACAAATGGGTTATTTTTTGCAAGGCCGTTAAAACCTTCGTAGTTATCGCTGCCGGTTTGTTTTTTCACTAAAATTAATGCTGCAAAAGCAATAATAGATGCTATGGTATAAGCTGTTGCATAAACCAACACGGCATTTATAGCCGCACTGCCTAAACCTATAATGGCAAACAGCATATAGCCAGCGTGTGATATGCTTGAATAAGCTAACATTCGTTTAAAACTACTTTGGTACAAAGCGGTAATGTTGCCAATAAATAAGGTAAGCGATGTTATTACAATAATTGTAGGTAGCCAAAAATCGGCAAGTGGGGCAAAACAAGTAATAAACAAACGTAAAAATGCGGCAAAGCCTGCGGTTTTTACTACGGTACTCATAAACGCGGTTATTAACGTTGGCGAACCTTCGTAAACATCGGGTGTCCAGAAATGGAAAGGGGCTGCACCAATTTTAAAACATAAACCTACCAACATAAGTGATATGCCTGTGTAAAACATTGGACTTATACCACTATTGGCATTGTTTAAAACGTATTGTTTAATTACTTCTAAATCAAACGAATGTGCGCTACCGTAAATTAACGTTATACCAAATAACAGAAACCCGGTAGAAAAAGCACCCATTAAAAAGTATTTCAATGCTGCTTCGTTCGATGCAAAATCTCGGCGTTTTATACCTGCTAAAATGTATAAACTTACGCTCATAATTTCGATACCAATAAACAACATTGATAAATTATGGTACGATACCATTACCATAATTCCCGCCAAGGCAAACAAAATAATGGTATAATATTCGGCTACGTTTTCACTAATTTTCTCGAAATAGTTTTTTGATAGTAGCAAAATAAGCACTGTACCCAAAATGGTAATGGCCGAAAACGCAATGGCAAAATTATTGAACAACATCATCCCTTTGTAAATAGGTGCAGGGTTAATATTCCACTCGGCAACAGCCAAACCTAAAGCCAATAACAACCCTGCAACCGATACTGGTAACAAAGCTTTTCCTGCTTTAAACAAGCCTAAATATAAAACTACAATGGCTAAAATGGATATTACAATTAGGGTATTCATAATTTTTTGTATCTATTAATTTTAAACCCTTAGGCTTATAATTTTGCGTTTACGGTGCTTATTAAATTATTGATGGCCGCTTCGGAAATGTGTAATATAGGTTGCGGATAAATGCCTATTACAATAATTAAAAACGTGATGATAAACAGAGTTACTATTTCTGTTCCAGAAATGTCTTTAAAATCGATGGTTAAGTTGTTGGTGTTGCCTTGCATAATAGCTTTGTACATACGTAACATATACACCGAACCAAAAATGATGGTTAATCCCGCTACAGCGGCATAATAAATATTGAATTGATACACGCCGTTTAGCAATAAAAACTCGCCAATAAAACCATTTGTTAAAGGCAAAGCAACTGTACCTAAAGTGATAATTAAAAATGCGATGGCTAATTTTGGAGCTGGTTTGGCTATACCGCCAAGCAAAGCAAGCTCTCGGGTGTTGGTGCGACTAATTACAATATCAGCAATAAAAAACAAACCTACCACGTTTATACCGTGACTAATCATTTGTATCATAGCTCCTTGCAAACCTTGTACATTCCATACAAAAATACCTGCAGCTATTAAACCTACGTGTGCAATAGACGAATATGCAATTAAACGTTTGATATCTTTTTGCGTAAACGCGATGATAGACGCATACACAATCCCAATGATGGATAAAATTATGGCCAAGTGCCCCCAAGCCTGAAAGCCTAATGGAACTACCGGAATTAACCACCTAATTACGCCGTAAATACCCATTTTTAGCATTATGCCCGATAGCAACATTGTGCCTGCCGTTGGAGCTGCGGTATAAGTATCGGGTTGCCAAGTATGAAACGGAAATATGGGCATTTTTATAGCAAACGCTAAGAAGAAACACCAAAACAACCAGCCTTGGGTTTGGCTATCTAAAGTTAAAGCGTAAAAATCGGCAATATCGTAACTGTTTGTAGGCGTTTGTAAATGCAGGTAAATGATACCTAACAACATAAACAGCGAGCCAGCAATGGTGTAAATAAAAAATTTCATATTTACTTGTATGCGGTTTTCGCCACCCCATACCGAGCAAATAAAATAAATAGGAATTAATGCAGCTTCCCAACCTATGTAAAATAAAAAGCCATCTAAAGCGGTAAAAACCAAAAACAATCCGCTTTGCATAAACAATACCAAGGCGTAAAATGCACTCGAGTTTTCGTATTTATGCTTAAACGTTGATAAAATGATGATAGGTACTAAAACTGCCGTTAGCAATACCATTAGCATACTTATGCCATCAATACCGGCTTTAAAGTTAATGCCCATTTGGGGAATCCAAGGGTAGTTTACTAAATATTGTGTGCTGGCATCGGGCGTAAAGCCGCATAACAAATAACTTGCAACCGCTAAGGTTAGTAACGATGATAGCAATGCCGTTTGTTTAGCATAGTTTTTGGCCACTAAAGCAAGCAGCGAACCCAATATGGGCAGAAAAATTAAAATCAATAAGTTCATCTATTTTATTTACCGCTAACCTTAAAATTGAAATAAGCTATATATTAACACGCCAATTATGCCTATAACCATTGCAAAAATGTAAAAACCTACATTACCGCTTTGCAACAACCTAAATGATTTACTTGCTTCTTGCGAGCCTGAGCCAAAGCCGTTTACCAAACCATCTATGCCCAATTTATCAATAATTTTATAGAAAAAGCTGGATAAACCGTCTAATGGTTTTTGTATAATGGCGGTATAAAATTCGTCGAAATAAAATTTATTGTAGCTAAGGTTGGCTAAGGCCGATTTTGGTTGGTTATCTAAAGCGGGTACGTGTGCTTTTCCAATATAACGATATATTGCATATCCAATAGCAATTAAAACACCCATTACAGATACGCCCATCAACATATATTCGGTGTTATGGTTTAAAGCACCTGCTTCCATTTTTGCGTTGCTTGCTTCAAAAATGGGTGCTAAATAATGGGCTAACCAATTGTGGCCTCCTAATACTTCGGGTACACCTATAAAACCACCCACTACCGAAAGTATGGCCAGTATAATTAAAGGGAAAGTCATCGAAAATGGAGATTCGTGTAAATGGTGCTCTTGATCTTTAGTGCCTCTAAAGTTTCCCCAAAAGGTTAAAAATAGCATCCTAAACATATAAAATGCCGTAAACATTGCGCCCAAAATACCAATTGCCCAAAGTATTTTGTTATGCTCGTACACGTGAGCTAAAATCTCATCTTTAGAGAAAAATCCTGCAAAAGGCGGTAAACCAGCAATGGCCAATGTGCCTAAAAACATAGTGATAAAAGTGATGGGGAGTTTTTTACGTAAGCCACCCATATTGCGCATATCTTGCTCGTTACTCATTGCGTGTATAACCGAGCCTGCTCCTAAAAACAACAAAGCTTTAAAAAATGCGTGGGTTAAAACGTGGAAAAATGCGCCAGTATAAGCACCAACGCCTAAACCTAAAAACATATATCCTAGTTGTGATACGGTTGAGTATGCTAAAACTTTTTTAATATCGGTTTGAGTTAATGCGATAATAGCAGCAACAATTGCCGTTGCTAAACCTATAACAGCAATAATGCTTAATGTTAGTGGCGATAAAGTAAACAAAACATTTGAACGGGCAATCATATAAATACCTGCCGTTACCATTGTTGCAGCGTGTATTAATGCCGAAACTGGTGTTGGCCCCGCCATTGCATCTGGTAGCCAAGTAAATAAGGGTAACTGTGCCGATTTACCCGTTGCGCCAATAAATAATAAAATGGTAATTAAGGTTAAGGTTGCATCGCCCGAAACTATGTTTTGCGCCTGCGGAAAAATTTCGCCAAAAGTTGCCGAACCAAAGGTGCTAATGATTAAGAAAACGCCTATTAAAAACCCTAAATCACCAATACGGTTCATTATAAAAGCTTTTTTGGCTGCATCGGCGTAAGCGCCATTGGTGTACCAAAATCCTATTAAAAGGTAAGAACATAAACCTACGCCCTCCCAGCCTATAAACATAATGATATAGTTTGAGCCTAAAACCAGCAATAACATAAAGAAAATAAACAGGTTTAGGTAGGCGAAAAACTTACCATAGCCAGCATCGTGGCTCATATAACCCATAGAGTATATGTGTATTAACGAACCTATGCCGGTAATTATCAATAACATCAAAATACTCAATTGGTCTATTTGGAACGAGAAAGGAATGTTTAGCGCACCTACTTTTATCCAATCGAAAATGGGGATAATTACGGCTTCAGTTCCTGTAAACTCAAAGAAAATACCCACGCTAATGGCAAAAGGAATTGCTACCGCAAAAGTAGCCAAAGCTCCAATTACAAATTTTGGAGAAAAGTTTCTACCTAATCCGTTTATTACGAAACCAAGTAAAGGAAATATAGGAATTAACCAAGCTAAATTTATCATTGCGCAACAAAAATTACCACTTCAATCTGTTTAAAATATTTATATCTACCGAACTGGTATTGCGGTAAACCATTACAATTATGGCCAAACCTACGGCTACCTCGGCGGCAGCTAAAGCCATAATAAAAAACACAAAAACCTGCCCAGCAGCATCGCCACTATATGCCGAAAATGCGGTTAATAAAAGGTTTACTGCGTTTAACATTAGCTCTACCGACATAAAAATAATAATCGCATTTCTGCGGATTAATACGCCAATAACGCCAATAGTAAAAATTATGCTACTTAATATAAGGTAGTGATTAAGCGGTACAAGTTGTATGGTGCTTACAAAATTATCCATTTTCTGTTTTATCTTTTTTAGCTAACAAAACTGCACCTACCATAGCCGATAGCAGTAAAATTGAGGAAACCTCGAAGGGTAATAAAAAATCGCTAAACAATACTTTGCCTAGGTTTTCTACTAAACCAATTTCGGGTTTGTTTACATTGCTTACGCCCAATGTGCTTAACTGTTTAAACGAACCTATTAAAGTTACCAGCAAACTACCACCAGCTATTACGGCAATAATTTTTATGAGGTTTGATTTCATAGGTTCGGTTTCTTTGTTTAAATTCATTAACATTAAAACAAACAAAAAAAGCACCATTATGGCTCCCATATACACTATAAAATTTACTACCGCCAAAAATTGGGCATTTAGTAATACGTAGTGAATTGTAAACGTAAAAAATGTAGCTATTAAATACAATACGCTATAAATAGGGTTTTTGGTAAAAATAACCAATAACGAAAACGTAATTGTTAAAAGCGAAACGAGGTAAAATAAAATCATTTAATTGCGATAAAAAATATTGCCTAAATTTTGATGGGCAAAGGTAAAATTTTCGGTTAAACATTTATACATCATTATTAGATTATGCTAAAACACCTTTTTGGGCTTCTAGTTCGGTTATTGTTACTTCCACCAATTTATCTTTACCATAAATAAAATCTTTACGTAAAAACTCCGATGGTACAATTGGGCCATCTAAATAAATGGCTTCTTTAGGGCAAGCTTCTTCGCAAAGGCCACAAAAAATGCAACGCAACATGTTTATTTCGTAAACGGCGGCATATTTTTCTTCTCTGTAAAGGTGTTCTTCTCCTTTTTGCCTTTCGGCAGATTGCATGGTGATAGCTTCGGCAGGACAACTAAGCGCACATAAACCACAAGCTGTACAGCGTTCTTTGCCGTTTTCGTCCCGTTTTAGCGAGTGCATGCCTCGCCAGTTTTCCGAAAACTCACGTTCTTGCTCGGGGTAGTAGGTAGTTTCTTTTTTCTTGAACATGTGCATAAAAGTTATGCCCATTCCTTTGAAAATGGCAGGCAAGTAAATGCGCTCCCAAAAATTCATTGGCTTTTGTTCTAAAACTTTTTTTCTTCCGCTTAACGATTCCATTTTTATGTTTTTAGCATCCCCCGTAAGGGAAAAAATATTTTAAAGTTTATCTATCAAAGTAATTACACAAGCGGTTATTACAATGTTGGCTATGGCTAGTGGGATTAAAATCTTCCATCCTAGGTTCATTAACTGGTCGTAACGGAAACGTGGTACTGTCCACCTTACCCACATAAAAAAGAAAATGAAAGCCAATACTTTGCCCAATAATACTGCAACGCCTACTAATGGCCCAAAAGTTGGCCCTAGCAATTCGTTCACAAAATCCATACCTGGGTAATTGTAACCGCCAAAATATAGGGTGGCCATAACAGCAGATGATACAAACATATTTATATATTCGGAGAACATATAAGCACCCATTTTAAAGCCCGAATATTCGGTATTGTAACCGCCAATTAGCTCGGTTTCGCACTCGGGTAAGTCAAAAGGTACACGATTAGTTTCGGCAAAAGCGCAAACTAAAAATATTAAAAAACCTAATGGTTGATAAAGGATATTCCACTGCCAGCCGTGTTGTTGTTGGGCAATTGTGGTAAAACTAAGCGAATTGGTTACTAACAGTAAAGCTATGATTGATAAGCCCATAGCAATTTCGTAACTGATATTTTGCGATGCACCACGTACGGCACCCATTAACGAATATTTGTTATTTGATGCCCAACCGCCTATCATAATACCGTAAACGCCTAACGATACTACACCAAAAATGTATAAAATACCTACGTTAATATCGGTTACTTGTAAAGGCACAATTCTACCAAAAATTTCTATAGGCTGACCCCAAGGTATAACCGCACTTCCTAAAAAAGAGGTTAACAAAGCTAATGATGGACCAGCTATAAACAGCCATTTGTTGGCGCCGTTGGGTGTGGTTTCTTCTTTAAAAAACATTTTACCGCCATCGGCCAAGGGTTGGAAAATACCGAAAGGTCCGGCTCTATCGGGCCCTACCCTATCTTGTAAAAAGGCGGCAACTTTACGTTCGGCCAAGGTGCTGTATGCAGCAATGGTTAGCGTTACCACAAACAATATTACCACTACGGCAACTTTTTCTATTAAAAATGCGAGTTCCATTAATGTCTTACGGCTTTTTCAAATTCAACTTTATTGGCTGCCATAAGCACCAAATCTTTTTTAATTACAGGTAATGGTTGCAAAGTATCGTAATGGTTGCTGTTAATTACCGATGTACGGGCAACTTTTGTTGGGCCTTCTATAACCCAATCGGCGGTTGCTTTTTTATCAAAACGGCAAGTGTTACAAATAAAATCGGCTACTTCGCCGTAAGTATCTTTACGGCCAGTTACTCTTAAAACCTCATCGCCTTTATACCAAAGGGTTACTTTGCCGCTACATTTATCGCACTCGCAATGTGCTTCAACTGGTTTTGTAAACCAAACACGGTTTTTAAATCTAAAGGTTTTATCTGTAAGGGCGCCTACGGGGCAAACATCAATTACGTTGCCCGAAAAATCGTTATCAACCGCTTTAGATATGTAAGTAGAAATTTCGGAATGGTCGCCACGGCCTAAAATACCGTGTAAACGGGTGTTGGTAATTTGGTCGGCAACAAATACACAGCGGTAGCATAAAATGCAGCGTGTCATATGCAATTGTATTTTATCGCCAATATCAATTTTATCGAACGTACGGCGGTCAAACTCGTAACGGGTTGACTCGCTACCATGCTCATAAGCAAGGTCTTGTAGGTGACATTCGCCAGCTTGGTCGCAAACGGGGCAATCAAGCGGGTGGTTTATTAGCAGCATTTCTACCACACCTTTGCGGGCTTCCAGCACTTCGGGCGATGTAATGTTTTGCACTTCCATACCCTCCATAACTGTTGTACGGCAACTGGCAATTAGTTTTGGCATAGGCCGAGGGTCTTTCTCGGAGCCTTTGCTAACTTTTACCAAACAAGTACGGCATTTACCGCCACTACCTTCTAGTTTAGAATAATAGCACATTGCTGGCGGCACAATATCGCCACCAATTTGCCTTGCCGCATTTAGTATGGTTGTTCCTGGAGATACTTCAACCGGAATTCCGTCTATGGTTACTTTAATTTTTTCCAAAACCTTTTTATAATTCAAAAGTTTAATTCAATGTTACTATTCTTTTTCTTTTTCCCTCGGGCTAAAGCCCGGGGCAATTGATGACTTTGCTTTTTTATACAAAAGTTAAATCAATTCTTTTTTTTTGGGCGTGTCCCCGAAAATGGGGTCGGTCTTTCCGCTCACCTGCCTGCCGGTAGGCAAGGTAGTCCTCAAAAAGCTTCGTTGCACTTTGCGTTTTTGCGGGCTAACCGCTGCAATCCCTCACGCAATTTTAAGTTCAAAAGTTAAAATAAATTTAAACTAAAGGTTAATAAACGTTCAAATTAGAACTTCATAACCTACTATTTCCAAATCGATGTTGGATGCAACGTTTTTTGCTTACTAAAATAAACTTTCATTTGCGCTATGGTAAAGTCCTGTATATCTATACTTATTTTATCACGTATATCTCTTAATTGCTCGGTAAGCGTTTTATCCTCCGTTTTTATATTTTCTTTAGTTTTCATATTCTTATAATTCCCTTGGCGTTCTAATTTCTAAAATTTATGTCCTAGCTTATAATTTACAGCATTGTAGCCTCTAATTCTATTAATGTTTACAATGTGTTTAAAGTTCCAACTAACCAATATATCTGCGTTTTTTAATGTTGCTAAAGCAATATGTACACAATCCGAGCGACTTGTTTTTCCAACAACATTTTCTTTTAAATATAGGTCGGCAAGTTCAAATGCTTCGTCCGAAATGTTAATCAATTCAAGCTGTTCCATTGGTAAATTATTTGCCAAATCTCTTACCTTTTGGGGTGCTGGTTGCAGTTCAATGTCAACAAGTTTTGAATAAATTACCTTGTATTCTCCGCCCATTATTTTGTCGAACAAAATTTTTGTCCACAATTCAAACTCTTTTTCAAAGTACCCACCAAAAACTGATGTATCAAGATATATTCTACCCATTATTTTAAAATTGCAGCTATTTTATTTGATTTTGAAACTCGGCACTACCTTTTTTTAAATAATCTTTTATTTGTTCAAAATTCATACCCTTAATATCGTTGTCGATTTTGTCACGCACCTCTCTCACAAACTGTACAGCTTTAAAACCTTTGATGGCAGTTTCTTTATTTTTAATATTTTTCATAATTTATAAAGATATAAAGTCACATTTTTTTATATTTTATTCTTTATAAAACTCACATAATCTCCACCTACAATTTTTTTTAAATTAGGTTCAATTTGTTTTTTATAAACATAAACCCAACTTTTAATGTTTTTTCCCTCGCTCATTGTTACTACCTTTTTTTTTCTCTTGTATTCGGCTTCAAGATCATTAACTCCTTCATATTCATCTAAAATATTAAATACCTTTTCAGGATTATTGATTAAATATATCTCGCCCTTTACTTTTTCTAACGTGTCTGCATCCTCTACAACAGCTGGGTATTCGCCCAAATCATATAATTTACCTTTTAAGTATCCATTGCTTTTAAATTTTAAAAATTTTTCAATAGATAATAAAGTATCGTGTTTAAAATGATTTAGTAAGGTGCCATAAACAAATAAATGCTCCATAATTAATTCAAAAGTTAAAATTAAAAATTAAAAAACTTGTTTGACTTGTTAATTAAAAATTAAAACCAATTAAGCTGTTTTTGAAAGATTTATAATTATAGACGCAATGATTTTTGAAATTTCATCTGCTTCTTTTAATAATTCATTCAATTTATTTTTTTCAATTTGTACTATCTCTGTATCTCTTATTAAGCAAATCCAATATTTAGTTTCGTTTGCCGATTTTAATGCTATTGTGTAAAAATTCCTAAAATCCTTTTTCGAGCTACCCGATTTCCCTTCAACTACATTTGCACCTATTGATGTTGCACTTCTAAGTAACTGGTCGAAAATCGAAAAATGTATTCTTTCAAACTTGGTATGAGAAATAAGACTTACCACCTCCTTCGAAAAATGGTAACATCTGTGTTTGATATCAAACGGCTTCTCTTCCACACTTTTTATTAATTCAAAAGTTAAAATTAAAAATTAAAAAATCTTTGCTGCGTATCAATTTAATATTAAACTAACAAGTTTTTTGAATTTAAACATCATATAGGTTTTGAATTTTAACTTTTTAATTTTGATTTTTTTTACTGATACATTAAACAGGCTTTTTGAATTTTAACTTTTTAATTTTGAATTTCCAAAACATCCGCATATTTACCAATCCCAAAGTTTTGCGTTAAAGCTAAAACAGGTTGGTTTACGTGGTACTCAAATTCTTCTCTAAAATGACGAATTGCACTGGCCACCGGCCAAGCTGCGGCATCACCTAATGGGCAAATGGTATTTCCTTCAATTTTTTTAGAAACATCAACCAATAAATCCATATCGCTCATTTTACCGTGACCGTACTCTAAACGGTGTAAAACTTTTTCCATCCAACCTGTACCCTCGCGGCAAGGCGAACATTGGCCGCAACTTTCGTGGTGGTAAAAACGGGCAAAATTCCAAGTGTTACGCACCATACATTGGTCTTCATCGTACACCACAAAACCTCCCGAGCCTAACATTGTACCACTTACAAAACCACCATCGGATAGGCTTTCGTAACTCATTAAACGTTTTTCGCCGTTTACGGTATTTAAAATTAAATTGGCTGGCAATACCGGTACAGATGAACCACCGGCAACCACGGCTTTCAGTCTTTTACCTTTGGCTATGCCGCCACAATATTCTTCACTATAAATAAAATCTTCTACGGTTATGCCTAACTCAATTTCGTAAACACCGGGTTTGTTGATGTTTCCAGATGCCGAAATTAGCTTTGTACCTGTTGAGCGGCCAATACCTGTTTTTGCATACTCATCGCCACCATCGTTAATTATGGGAACAACTGCGGCAATAGATTCTACATTATTTACCACTGTTGGGCAACCATACAATCCAGCAATAGCTGGAAAAGGTGGTTTTATACGCGGGTTACCACGTTTACCCTCTAACGATTCTAACAATGCGGTTTCTTCGCCACATATATAAGCACCGCCGCCAGGTTGTACATACAACTCTAAATCGTAACCTGTATCTAAAATATTTTTACCCAAATAACCTGCTGCTTTCGCTTCGGCAATGGCTTTTTCTAAAATTCTAATTTGTGGCATCATTTCGCCACGTACGTATATGTAACTTACTTTTGCACCTAAGGCATAACTGCCCACAATCATTCCTTCGATTAATGCATGAGGAATATGCGTCATTAAATAACGGTCTTTAAAAGTACCGGGTTCGCTTTCATCGGCGTTACAAACCAAGTAACGGGCCACACCTTCAGGCTTTGCTAAAAAACTCCACTTCATCCCGGTAGGGAAACCTGCACCACCACGGCCACGTAACCCCGATTTTTTTACCTCTTCCACAACATCATCAGTCGACATTGTTTTTAACGCTTTTTCTACCGCTCGGTAACCGCCTTTTTCTTTATAAACCGCCAAAGTATTTATGCCAGGTACGTTTATGTGTTCTAATAATAATTTGCGTCCCATAATTTTATGCTTTGCTGGCTTGTGTTAAATCCTCAATCAATTTATCAACGCTTTGTTCGGTCAAGTTTTCGTAAAAAGTATACTCCGGGCCAATTTGTAAAACGGGTGCATAGCCACAAGCGGCCAAACACTCTACGCCTCGGTAGCTAAATAAACCATCGGGAGTTACTTCGCCTTCTTTTACGCCTAATTTATCGCCAATATAATCCATTATTTTTTCGGCACCTACCAAGCAACAAGGGCCTGTACGGCAAACCTCTAAAACATATTTACCCAAAGGTTGCATAAAGTACATACTGTAAAAAGTAGCTACTTCGTAAACTTCTATTGGCTGTATTTCTAAATAATGGGCAATTTTATCCATGGCGTTGGCACTTAACCAACCTTCAACGGCTTGTACTTCGTGTAAAATAGGCAGCAAAGCCGATTTTTGTTTCCCCACAGGGTAACGACTTACAATTTCATCAAACTTGCTTATCAACTCTGGTGAAAATTCTACAATTTGGGTATCCTCTACTCTAAGCATCTAATTCTCCTGCAATTACGTTCCAACTCGACATATTAATAATAGCATCCGACAGTAACATTCCTTTGCTTAAATCGGCGTAAGCCTGATAATTAATAAAGCTAGGGCGGCGGAAATGTAAACGGTAAGGTGTGCGACCACCATCGTTAACCAAATAAAAACCTAACTCGCCATTACCACCTTCTACAGCGTGATAAACTTCGCCTACTGGCGCATCAACTTCGCCCATTACAATTTTAAAATGGTAAATTAAGGCTTCCATTTTATTGTAAACATCTTCTTTTGGTGGGAGGTAAATTTCGGGCACTTCAGTATGAAAAATACCCTTTGGCTCTTTCTCTATTTTATCTAAAGCTTGCTCTATAATGCGCAAGCTTTGCCACATTTCTTCGTTACGGAGAATAAAACGGTCGTAAACATCGCCTTTTGTACCTACCGGGATTTCGAAATCAAAATCTTGATAAGATGAGTAAGGTTCATTTGCTCGCACATCGTAATCTACACCAGTGGCTCTTAATATTGGGCCGCTCCAGCTGTAACCCAAAGCAACTTCGGGTGTTACTGCACCCACGCCGGCGGTTCGGTCTATAAATATTCTATTCCTATTAAAAAGTGCTTCAAACTCTTTTAAAATTGGCGGGAATTTCTTTAAAAACTGACGGATTTTAGCAAAAGCAGTGGCGTTAAAATCACGCTCGAAACCGCCAACTCTACCAATATTAGTGGTTAAACGGGCACCACAAATTTCTTCGAATATTTCGTAGATGTGCTCTCGTTCTTCCATCAGGTATAAAAATCCCGAGAAAGCACCAGTATCAACACCTAAAATACCATTACAAATTAAATGGTCGGATATACGGCTCAGTTCCATTACTATAACCCGCATATAATCAACACGTTTTGGCATGGTTATGCCTAACATTTTTTCTACCGTCATGTGCCAACCCATATTGTTAATGGGCGACGAACAGTAGTTCATTCTATCGGTTAGGGTAGTAATTTGGTAAAAAGGGCGGTGTTCGGCAATTTTTTCGAAAGCCCTGTGTATGTAACCAATGGTTGATACGCCGCTTACAATGCGCTCGCCATCCATTTGTAAAACGTTTTGGAAAACGCCGTGTGTAGCCGGGTGTGTTGGGCCAAGGTTTAGGGTAAACAACTCCGATTGTGGGTCGTTATCGTAAAAAACGGGTGCGTTCGGCGTTATTATTGAAATACTGTCGCTCATTTATATCTTACTTAACGTCCAAAATAAAAATCTTTTTTATCTACTCTGTTAGGGTCTTCTAATGGGAATTCTTTACGCATTGGGAAAGCTTCCAAATCATCAACATTTAAAATGCGGACAAGGTTTGGATGCCCCTCGAACAATATCCCAAAAAAATCGAACGTTTCACGCTCCATCCAATTTGCTCCGCTCCATAAAATGGTGGCGGTAGGTATTGTGGGGTTTGAAACGGGAATAAAAACTTTTATGCGTATCCTCACATTATTTACCAAACTGTGTAAATGGTAAATTACGCCTAAAGCATTTTCTTGCTCGGGGTAGTGTATGCCTGTAATATCGGTTAAAAAACCAAAGTTTAAAGTGCTATCGTTTTTTAGGTACGATAAAATTTGTGTGATGTTATCGCGAGTAGTTTCTAAAGTTAACAAGCCGTAAGGTTCGGATACGTTGGTAAACCTACCTTCGAAATTGCTGGTAAGTTGGTTTATTACTTGTTGGTTAGTTATTTTACCCATTACTGGATTCCGTATTTATTTAACAATGCTACGTACTCGGGAGATTCTCGGCGGCGTAACGATTCGTTTTTTACCAATTCTTGTATGTTATTGAAGCCGTTAATAATGGCTTCGGGGCGTGGTGGGCAACCTGGTACGTAAACATCAACAGGTATTATTTCATCAATGCCTTGTAGTACTGAATACGTATCGAAAATACCACCGCTGCTGGCACAAGCACCCACGGCAATTACCCAACGGGGTTCGGCCATTTGTATATAAACTTGCCTTAAAACGGGAGCCATTTTTTTAGCTATGGTGCCCATAACCATTAATAAATCGGCTTGGCGAGGCGAAAAAGATGGTCGCTCAGAACCAAATCTCGAAAAATCGTAATGGGAACCCATGGTTGCCATAAACTCAATACCGCAACAAGAGGTGGCAAAAGGCAAAGGCCACAACGAGTGTGAGCGGGCTAAACCTATAACTTTATCTAATGAAGTGGCAAAAAAGCCCGAACCTTCTACTCCGGCTGGGGCGTTTACCATTTTTATATCGCTCATCTATTTAATATCTTATTATTTATTAGAACTCAATAGTTTGTTTATTGGTTTTAATAATGCTCAAATTTATCAACTAATTAGGTACGCTTAGGGCAATTATCTAATTTAGAATAATTCTTAATCCCAGTCGAGGGCTTTCTTTTTAACTACGTAAATAAAACCTAAAAGTAAGGTTCCCATAAAAATAAACATTTCTATTAAACCGTTAAGGCCAAATTGCCTAAAATTTACTGCCCAAGGGTACATAAATATTACCTCGACATCAAACAATACAAACAAAATAGCTACTACAAAATATTTGATGGAGAAAGGCTGACGGGCATTACCTATTACTTCAATCCCCGATTCGAAAGCGGTAAGCTTAACATCGGTGGTTTTACGCTTGGGGCCAATTAAATGCGTAAGCACCATTGTAAAGGCTACAAAGCCTAATGCCACAGCAATTTGAATAATTATAGGAAGGTAATTTATGGGTGTGCTAACGGTTTCCATTTGTGTTATTTGTGTTTGTTTTTGCAAATATAGATAATTATTGGAAAGTTGGGTAATGGCTTTGGGCGGCGGCAGGGCCAACGCCTTTAAGATTTTGGTACATATTTTAACTTATATTATGAGATACTTGGCTTTAATCTTAATAACAAAAAAAAATGTGCTTTTGTCACTCAGAGTGTAACGAAGAATCTCAAGAACGCCTTTTATGAGACTCTTCACTTCGTTCTGAGTGACAGAACGTAGTATAGAATAATAATTTTTTTAAGAAAATAATTTATAATTTTTAAATGCGTTAGCCCTGCGGGCGGCGGGCGGTTGGGGTAGGGCAAAGAGCTACGAGTAGTTTGGTGGTTATACTAGCTTAAGGCTTGAAGACGAAACTTTATATTTGGTTGATTACATTTAACCGAACTCATATAAAAATAAAACACTAAATTTAGATTTTAAAATTATCATAAAGCATAAAAAACTTCGTGAAAATTTACAAATAATTGCACAATCAATTATACATAACAATATGGAAGCATTTAATAATAGATACTTAACCCAAAAGCAATGCAATTGATTAAAGGGATGCTAGATTTGAATTTGATTAAAACATCGGATGACAAAGTAACTTCGCTTCAAGCATATCTTAAAAAAACCAGAAAATATACAGCAACTGCGCCAAGTTTAGATGAGATTGAAGCTATGGTTGATGAGGTTAGAACTGAAAGGTATGCAAAAAAATAAACCCTTCAATTCTATCAC
>JAYULE010000181.1:0-2025 GCA_043763845.1 Sphingobacteriales bacterium | reverse complement strand
AAATAAAACCAGTTAATTATTGTTTTCATTTTTCTTAAATTATTTTACTAAAGATAAAATAGTTATATAAAATTTAAGTGCTTTTAAAGTGAAGTTATTGTTAAGTTATTCGCTTTAGTTATGCCAATATATTTAGAATATTTTGGACCTTAAAAATGGATAAGTTATTTTAATTCATCGAAGTAAAAAATAACAATATTAAAATTACATTCACTTTTGTAAGAAAACAATATGAATAATTTTTTAAAAATCGCCTTTAATACGTTCAAAAAAAGCATCTCTAAAAGTATCGCCAATAGGAATAATTTTATTAGCAATGGTAATGCGGCTTTTTTCTATACTTTCTATTTTGTTAATGGCTACAATGTACGATTTATGTACCCGCATAAAATTTTGAGCGGGTAAAATCTCCTCCATTTTTTTCATATTTTGGAGGGTAATTATACGCTCGGTTGGGGTAAAAATTGATATATAATCTTTTAATCCTTCTATATAATTAATTTGCTGAGTGTAAATTTTTTGAATTTTATGCTCGGTTTTAACAAAAATAAAATCGGTGTTTGTAGGGTTTTGTGTATGCGCATTATTTGTGTTTACTAGGGCTGCCCTACTATCAATAAATTTTTGTACCGCTTTATAAAACCGCTCAAATGCAATGGGTTTTAACAAATAATCTACCACATCTAAATTAAACCCATCAACCGCGTATTGTGGGTAAGCGGTGGTTAAAATTACTTTGCATTTAGCTTGGGCAATTTTTAAAAACTGTATGCCAGTAAGTTGTGGCATTTGCACATCTAAAAAAACTAAATCTATTTTGGTTTGGTTTATTAATGTTAGCGCATCAAGCGGGTTTTCGAAAGTTTTTACCAAAAAAAGAGATGGTATTTTAGCAATATAATCGGCTAAAATATCAATTGCTAAAGGTTCATCATCAATAACTAAACAACTTATCATAATAAGCTATAAATCTAAATATAATTCGCAATAATAGTTATTGCTGCTGTTATCAATATTTAATTTGTATTGGTTTGGGTAAGTTAAATCTAAGCGTCGTATTACGTTTACCATGCCAATACCGCCCGTAGAATCTTTATTTTGATTGCTTTTTTTATTTTTTATTGTAAAAAGTAGTTTGTTTTGGTTTAGCAAAATTTTTATTTGGATGGGATTGTTTGGGTCGTTGGCAACACCGTGTTTAAAAGCGTTTTCTAAAAACGAAATTAAAACTAAGGGCATAATTTGTTGCTGGTTTATTTCACCATCAATTATTAAATCAACATTAATAGGAGTTTTAAAGCGCAGTTTTTGCAAATCAATAAAACTTTGTAAGTACTCAACTTCGGTTTGTAAGGCTACTTTTGCATCGTTACTTTCATATAGCATGTAGCGTAAAATTTCGGATAGTTTTAAAATTGCGTAAGGAGTAGTATCGGCTTTTTGGTAGGCTAAAGAATATATGTTGTTTAAAGAATTGAATAAAAAATGAGGGTTTATTTGCGATTTTAAAAATGCTAATTCGGCAATTAGGCTTTGGTTTTCTAATTCCCGTTTTTCTTTTTCGTTAAAAAACCAATCGACCGTAAATTTGTAAACAGTACTTAAAAAAACGAAAAAACCATTTATAATAGTTGTGCTTAAAACAAATTGCCAAAAATCAGGAATTTTTAATTTAGGTTGCCCATTTTGTGCAATATTTAACCTTTTAAATGAATATAAATAATAGGTTTCACCATATTTTAATGCCCCTAACGAAATTATTAAAACTGCACAAGCTAAAAACCAAATTATAAATTTTTGTTTGTTTAAAGTAAGCGGTATAATTAGATTAAGGTTTATGTAAAACAGTGCAACATTTAACGCACTCATATTTATAAAGTGTATTAAATAAGCATCGGTTGAATTAAAACCCGCCGTACCCACAAATAAAAATAATGTAACAATAAACAGCCAAACCGTAATGTGTAGAAGTGTTTTTTGTGTGGTTAGCATAGGTTTTAAGTATAAGCAAGTATTTTTGCGTGA
>JAYULE010000180.1:0-29264 GCA_043763845.1 Sphingobacteriales bacterium | reverse complement strand
GCGTTTGTCATTCAGAGCGAAGCGTTTGTCATTCAGAGCGAAGCGTGGAATCCTATTTCACCTTTTTATGAGACTCTTCACTTCGTTCTGAGTGACAGTACTTCGACTGAGAGCGCTGGTCATTCAGAGCGAAACGTTCTGTCATTCAGAGCGAAGCGTTTGTCATTCAGAGCGAAGCGTTTGTCATTCAGAGCGAAGCGTGGAATCCCATTTAACTTTTTTATGAGACTCTTCACTTCGTTCTGAGTGACAGAACTTCATTCAAAGCGAAGCGTTCGTCATTCAGAGCGATGCGCCTGTCATTCAGAGCGAAGCGTTTGTCATCCAGAGCGAAGCGTGGAATCCCATTTCACCTTTTTATGAGACTCTTCACTTCGTTCTGAGTGACAGAATCTCATTCAGAGCGAAGCGTCTGTCATTTAAAGCGAAGCGTTCGTCATTCAGAGCGAAGCGTGGAATCTTGTTAAACCTTTTATGAGACTCTTCACTTTGTTCTGAGTGACAGAACTTCGTTCTGAGACCACCTGCCATTCAGAGCGAAGCGTGGAATCTTGTTAGACCCTTTTTATGAGACTCTTCACTACGTTCAGAGTGCGCCTGTCATTCAGAGCGAAGCGTGGAATCCTATTTCACCTTTTTATGAGACTCTTCACTACGTTCTGAGTGACAGAGCTTCCTCCAGAGTGCACACGAGAATTATGGTACGTTTTGTTACAAAATATTGCAAAATTATAGTACGCTTTGTTACAAAATAACAGAAAATTATGGTACTCTTTGTTACAAAAATTATCAATATTATGGTGCGCTTTGTATAAATTTATGTACATTTGTATTCGTAAATTTGAATATAAATACAATGTATGAACGAAAAATAGTTTCAGAACTACTAAACTGGAAAAAAAGAGCTCACCGAAAACCACTAATACTGAGAGGTGCAAGACAAGTAGGCAAAACCACTATTATTAAACACTTTTCAAGCCATTACAAACAATTTATAAGCCTAAATTTAGAAAAACCCACCGATGCTGCTTTATTTAAAAACTATGAATCGTTTGATGCCTTAATTCAAAGTATTTTTTATTTATACAATGCCAACATTTCCCAAAAACAACATACATTAATTTTTATTGACGAAATACAAGAAGTACCGGATGCCATAAACTTACTTCGCTATTTTTATGAAGATTATCCAGAAATACACGTTGTAGCGGCAGGTTCGCTGCTAGAAACGGTGTTGACTGAAAACATAAATATGCCTGTGGGCAGAGTGGAATATATGGTTCTCCGGCCTGTTTCATTTGAAGAATTTTTGGGAGCTATTGGCGAAACCGCTTCGCAGCAAATTATTGAAAATAAAGAAGTTCCAGCGTTTGCTCACAAAAAATTAATGACGTTATTTAATACCTACACGCTCATTGGTGGTATGCCCGAAGTGGTACAATCTTACGCACAAAACAAAAATTTTTTACTGTTAAATAAAATTTATGAATCGCTCTTGATTGCTTACCAAAATGATTTTGAAAAATATGCCAAAAACAGCACTCAAGTACAAATATTGCGCCATGTAATAAAATCAATAGGTAGCGAAGTGGGCAATCGAATTAAGTTTCAACACTTTGGCAATTCAAATTATGGCAGCCGAGAAGTGGGCGAAGCATTGCGAACACTTGAAAAAGCAATGTTAGTAAAACTAGTTTACCCGTGTTTTACCACTAAATATCCTATGCACACCGATTTTAAAAAATCACCTAAATTGCAGTTTTTAGATACCGGTTTGTTTAATAAAATGGCGGGTATTCAAAAAGAATTGATACAATCACCTACTGTGGAATCTGTTTACCAAGGCAAAGTAGCTGAGCATATTGTGGGGCAAGAATTGCTAACCACAAGTTTTTCGCCACTTCATGAACTTAAATTTTGGACTAAAGAAAACAAAGATTCCAATGCCGAGGTTGATTATTTATTTGAACACGCAGGTTTGATTATACCAATTGAAGTTAAATTAGGCGCATCGGGCAGATTGCGTTCGTTGCATAGTTTTTTAGACGAAGCCCCGCATAATATTGGCATACGAATTAGTTCTAATCATCTTAAAATAGAAACCCACAAAACTATTGCTGGTAAAGATTTTAAACTTCTAAACATACCTTTTTATTTGGTTTCAAAATTAGATAGATATGTGGATGCCAATTTATAAGAGTAAGAAAAAACAATCATACATTAACTGCCATTATTGTGATATAAATCACAATTTACATACTAAATGTGTATTAACTAAAGTTTCGGTAGTAAATAAAGAAGTGCTTTTTGAGTTTCACCAAGAGAGCCTAGTTATCTTATAAACAGTTTTAAAAAAATAGCTTTTTTGCATTTTTATAAGGAAAATTATACCTGTAAATAAACTAGTTAAAAGCTGCTGGGTATGTTTTTTATTAAGTCCAACGCCTATCACTTTCAGTGAAACGCCTATCATTCAGAGCGAAGCATTTGTCATTCAAAGCGAAGCGTTTGTCAATCAGAGCGAAGCGTGGAATCCCATTTCACCTTTTTATGAGACTCTTCACTACGTTCTGCGTGACAGAACTTCGTTCTGAAACATAAATATTCTCATTAATATAAACAAATATCCTAATGAAAGAACACAATTATTACGTTTACATCATCTCAAACATAAACAAAACGGTACTGTATACGGGTGTAACTAATAATTTAAAACGAAGGCTTTACGAGCATGAAAACGGAATTGCAGAATATAGTAATTCTTTCACCGGAAAGTATAATGTGCATTACTTACTTTATTTCGAGCATCATCAGTATATACTGGATGCAATAAATCGTGAGAAACAAATAAAAGGTTGGTCAAGAGCTAAAAAAGAGGTAATTATAACAGATTTTAATCCAAAATGGGAATTTCTAAATGAAGAAATTTAGCGTTGTTTGGCTGATTTCAACGCTTTTCACTCTGAGTAAAACTCCTCGTATTCAGAGCGAAGCGTTTGTCATTCAGAGCGAAGCGTGGAATCCCATTTCACCTTTTTATGAGACTCTTCAATCGTTCTGAGTGACAGAACTTCGTTCAGAGCGAAGCGTTTGTCAATCAGAGCGAAGCGTGGAATCCCATTTCACCGTTTTTTAGACTCTTCAATACGTTCAGAGTGACAAAAAACGGTTTAGTCACTCTGAGTGCAACGAAGAGTCTCTCCCTATGATTCTCAGCAAAGCGAAGAATCCATTTTATACACGATTATACTCTATTCTGAGTGTTAAGAATACCTTTTAAACCATTATAAATTTATCATATTTACAAAACGAAAAATCCCAACAAACAAACCATCAATTAAATAAAAAAATATCGTAAAATTGATGCTGAATTTAAAAGTAAAAAATAGCTCAATTCTTCTCAGACAAAAATGACAAAACTTGCCATTATAACCACCCACCCTATACAATACTATGCACCCGTATTTAAATTGTTAGCCAAACAATTGGATGTTAAAGTATTTTATACTTGGGGTAAACAAGTTTTAGAAACCAAATACGACCCAGGTTTTAAGAGAGAAATAGAATGGGATATACCTTTATTGGAGGGTTATAATTTTCATTTCACTCAAAACGATTCTAAAAATCCTGGCTCCCATCACTCAAAAGGAATTATAAACCCCAATTTAATATCCGAAATAAAAGATTTTAAAGCCAATGCCATATTGGTTTATGGTCATAGCTACGTAAGCCATTTAAAGGTATTGCGCTATTTTAAAGGAAAAATTCCAGTATATTTTAGGGGCGACTCTACTTTGTTAGACGAGACGAGTTTTTTTACCAAAATATTAAAAACAATTTATTTAAGCTGGGTTTATAGCTTTGTTGATTATGTATTTTATGTAGGCATAGCAAATAAAGCGTATTTTAAACAGTATGGAATAAAAAAAAATAGATTAATTTTTGCACCGCATGCGGTTGATAATGATAGATTTGCAATAGATAGAAGCAAAGATGCTGAAGTTATACGTACCAACTTAGGCATACCCGAAAAAGGTATTTTAGTGCTATTTGCTGGTAAATTAGAGGAAAAGAAAAACCCAGAAATATTGTTAAATACTTTTATTGGTTTACGAAAAGAAAATGTTTACTTACTTTTTGTTGGAAATGGCGAATTAGAAAAAACTTTAAAAGAAAGTGCAAAAAGAAGCATAAAAAGAGAGAATATATTTTTTGAAGATTTTAAAAATCAAGAAATTTTGCCAGCATACTACCAAGCCTGCGATTTATTTTGTTTACCGTCAAAAGGTCCAGACGAAACTTGGGGTTTAGCGGTTAATGAAGCTATGGCAACTGGTAGAGCAATATTGATATCTAACAAGGTTGGTTGTGCAGCAAACTTAATAACCGAAGGGGCAAATGGTTATGTTTTTGAGGTGGGAAATAGTAAAAGAATGGCCGAAAATTTAAGGCTATTACTTTTTGATAAAGAAAATTTAATAAGAATGGGGGAAGCATCTAAAAACATAATTAAAAATTACAGTTTCGAAATACAGGCGCAAAATATGATTAATACGTTAAAATGAAAAGCGAGACTAAAACCGTAAGTTACCTACCAGGTTTTATTATATGGATAACAGCAGAGTTTGTAATAACCGACCCAGTATTCTCCTATTTGTTAGCTTGGGCAGGTTCTTTTTTTATTTTTTATTGGACAATTTTTTCAAACTTTAGATATATAAACAATGATTTACCGCTAAAAGATCAAGTACTACGGCCTATTGTAATTGTCCAAATAATATTTGCTGGTTTTATGTGCTGTACTTCTATTTTTTATTTTTTAAACCATTTGGGATATCGTTATTTGGAAAAAACTGATTTTGGTGTAGATATTCCAAACTCTCAAACCTATATAATAGCGCAATGCCAACGTTTAGGTTTACTAGCACATGCTTCCTTAGTTGCTGGTATCATTTTATTATCTTACCAAAAAGAAAAAAATTTAAGAAAAAATGTAATTGCACCAGATGTAGATATAGACAATTTTTTAGGTAAATTTAGCGTTATAACTTTTTTAGGTGCAATTGCCATTCGTTTTGTACCAGGTTTTTCACAATTTAGCGAAGGTCTTACTTCGATTTCGGTTTTTGCAGGCACTTTTTTACTGGTTAAAGGTTTAGTTAATAAAAACAAAAAATTATTATACTTAGGTGCTGGTTTGTTTTTTTCCAACTTAGTTAAAGCAACCCTTTCGGGTTTTAAAGAACCTATTTTGATGAGTTTGATTATACTGGGTTGTTTGCTATTTCCAGTTTATAAAAAATTTACACTGTATGTGGGCATACCATTATTGTATGGCTTATTATATATATTACCTACATATGTTGGTGTTATGCGCACACAATCTTGGTCGGGTGATACTTCTGCAGAGGAGTCAAGAACAATTGCTATTGATACTTTACTAGATGTGGATAACGCTGCACTAATTGAGGATACTAATTGGGCGTTTTTAACCGGCCGTATTAGCGAAATAAATATGTTTACACAATTTGTGAATAATACCCCACAATTTACAGATTACTATGGTTTTGAAATTGTAGTAGAATCGCTATATGCTCTAATACCAAGAGTATTGTGGGAAGACAAACCCAGTACCGAAGAAATTTCAATGAAACGGGTTTATGCAGCTGGTGTTATTAGCGAAAATTCTATAGTATCGGCTAAAACCCGCCCTATTGTAGATGCTTATTTAAGTTTTGGAACAGTGGGAGTTTTTATATTTTTCATTTTAATTGGTATAATAGCACAAGGATTATGCAATACCTGTGAAAATATATATGGTGGTTACCAATTTGGTACTGTAATAGTGATGGGTACTTTTAGCAATACACTTTGGCGAGGTAATAATTTCGAGTTTATGTTTAACTCTTTGTTTTATGGGTATATTTTAGTTTTAATAATAAATGGTATTTTAAAATTATTCAAAATTTTAAAACCATTGGAGTTTCCTACATACGCAAACCAAGATATTTTTTTAAGTAAGACCGATGAAAGTAAGTAATTTGAAAATTATGCTTACCCCCCAATTTAAATACCATCCATTTACTTAGTACTCTATTTTTTGCAACTTAACATCCTCCAAATATCTGCTTCATACAAACCCGCATACATTTATGGTGGGCCAACTATGTCGGTATCTCAACTCGCCGAAAATTTGGTAGCTTATGGTGGTCACAAAGTTACCGTTTACACTACCACCGCTAATGGCAAAACCGAATTAGATGTTATCCCTAATAGTACACACCAATTAAACGGGGTTAACGTTACTTATTTTAAACGTTTAACCAAAGACCATAGCCATCTTTCGCCAAAACTATATAAAGCGTTGTGGCAAAATATTAATCAATTTGATATCATACATTTACACGCTTGGTGGCATTTGGTGTCGGTGGGTAGTGCATTAATTTGTATTTTAAAAAACAAAACCTTTATCGTTTCTCCACGCGGTACGCTCAGTAACTATTCGTTTAACAACAAAACAACCTTTATAAAAAAGGTATTTCATAAATTTATTAGTACGCCAATTTTACTGAAGGCTTCCTTTTTACTTACCAGTAAAAAGGAAGAAGACGATTTAAAATTACTTTTAAAAACTCCCAAAGAAACATTTGTATTGCCAAACTTTGTTAAAATGGCAAGTAGTAAACTTAAACTGCCACAACCCGATTTTAAGGTTTTTAAACTTTTATTTTTATCAAGAATAGAAGAAAAAAAAGGTTTGGCGTTTTTATTTGAAGCGCTGCAACATTGTAAAATACCTTACACACTTATCATTGCGGGTACTGGCGAACCAGTTTATGTAGAAAAACTTAAACTATTAGCACAAAAGTTAAACATTCAAAAAAATATAATATGGCTTGGCCAAGTTAATACAGATTATAAATTTGAAGTTTTAAACCAACACCATCTTTTAGTGCTACCATCCTACGATGAAAATTTTGCAAACGTGGTTATAGAAAGCCTAAGCGTAGGTACTGCAGTTTTAATAACCCAAAATGTTGGTCTTTCCGATTTTGTTTTAGAACACAATTTAGGTTGGATTTGTAGCCAAAAGCCAGAAGATATAAAAAGCAAAATTGAGTATATATTTACACAAACTCAACAGTTAAAAAATATTAAAGCAACTACACCAAGTTTAATTGCTACTGTTTTTAATGCCCAAAACTTAACGGTTAATTATGTAAAATACTATGAAACAACATTGGGTAATTAAAAAAGCGTTTTATAAAATATTAGTAATAACTTTAACATTTAAATTGTACAAATAATTGCAAAATTAAATTGATGATTTAAGATTTCACACTTGCAATTGCCCATATTTTAAATGAAAATTCCTATTACAGCAATAATTTTAACTTTTAACGAGGAAAAAAACATTACAGATTGTTTAAATAGCATTTATAATTGGGTGGATGAAATTATAATAGTTGATTCTTATTCTACAGATAATACTTTAGCAATTGTAAAAAATTACGAAATACAATATTATCAACACACATTTTCTAATTACAGCGAACAACGCAATTGGGCTTTAAATAATATACCTATTAAAAACAATTGGATATTAAATTTAGATGCCGACCATAGAGTAACCGAACAGTTAGGGGCCGAACTTCAACTTTTGTTTAAGCAGGAAGTAGATTTGTCAATAAATGGTTTTTTGGCTAGTCGTAAAACCTTATTTATGGGTAAATGGATAAAATATGGAGGGCACTACCCAACTTATCACGCTGTATTATTTAGAAAAAGATTTGGTTATTGCGAAGAACGATTGTATGATCAACATTTTAAAGTAGAGGGAGCTGTAAAGAAACTTAATGGCGATATAATAGATTTAATAACCGAATCCATAACAACATTTACTTTAAGACATAATAAATGGTCTGATTTAGAGGCTTTTGAACAATTTTCAGGTAGATTAACTAATAATAACAAACTTATAAAAGGAAGTTTTAAAGGCAATGCAATCCAAAAAAGAAGATATCTTAAAAATATTTATGACAGTTTTCCGCTTTTTTTAAGGCCATTTATATATTTCTTTGTAAGATATTTTCTTCGTTTAGGCTTTTTAGATGGCAAACGGGGTTTAATTTTTCATTTTTTACAATGTTTCTGGTTTAGATTTTTAATAGATGCAAAAATATATGAGCTTAAAAAAAACGCAAATAATAACATTTTATAACAAATTAAAAAACAACCCTGCTGTAAAATTTACAATTGTATTTTTAATTTTGTACTTGCTATTTGATTACGCAAATAAATTTTTTAACAATGTAAATACACCTGATGCTAAATATTTCAATGCCTATGTAAGCGAGCATTTTAACTACATACAACTGCTACGTACTAGTTTAATACTATCTACTGTTAAAATTATGGAGTTGATGGGTTATTTTATGATGTATTCAAAAACACAAATTTTAGCTTTAAATGGCATACCAAGCAATATAAATTATGGTTGTTTGGGTTTAGGCGTATTTAGTTTTTGGGCTGCATTTGTTTTAGCATTTCCAAAATCTTTAAAGGAAAAACTAAAATTTTTAATTATAGGTTTAGTTTCTATTTTTTTGCTAAATGTTTTTAGATTGGTAATTCTAACTATTTTAACGGTTGAAATACCTTACGAAAAAGAATATTTTACCTATCATCATGATGCATTTAACTTTTTTGTATACACAGTGTTATTTATTATGATTTACTTTTGGGTTAAAAAGAGTAATATAGTTAGTTCAACTTAATACAATGGTTAAGCAAAACAACACTGTTCAGTTAGTTAAAAATTTCGATACCAAAGATTTTAATATTGAGGCATCGTTTTTAAAACAAACGGCCTGGTATTTTACAAGTTGCTTGTTGTTTAGATCGGGAATTATGCCTTATAGCACCATTTTAATTTTTATATTAAAATGTTTTGGAGCAAAAATTGGTAAAGATGTACGCATTAAGCCTTTTGTTTACATTAAGTATCCCTGGAAGTTAACCATTGGCGATTATACATGGCTTGCCGAGTGCTTTATTGAAAACCTCGACTATGTTACCATTGGCACAAACTGTTGCATATCGCAAAATGCTGTTTTAATGACGGGTAATCACAATTACAAAAAAACCACCTTCGATTTATTTACCCAACCCATTGTTTTAGAAGATGGTGTATGGATAGGCGCAAATGCAATAGTAAGCCCTGGAGTAATTTGTAAAAGCCAATCGGTGTTAACGTTAGGTTCGGTTGCTACAAAAAACTTAGATGCTTACGGCATTTACCAAGGCTTACCTGCAGTTAAAATTAAAAGCCGAGAGCTTAGCTAATTTTGTATGTTGCATAAAACCGCTGGCATAGTTTTAAAAACCACCAATTATGCCGAAACCAGTGTGGTTGCAAAAATATACACACAGCAATTTGGGTTACAATCGTATATGATAAATGGTGTAAAAAAACCAAAAGCCAAAATAAGAATGAATATGCTGCAACCCCTAAGTTTATTAGATATGGTAGTGTATTATAAACCTAATGGTGGCATACAGCGCATAGCCGAAGCCCGAAGCCAACCTACATTACAAACCATACCGTACCACATTGTTAAAAGTTGCATTGTGTTATTTATTAACGAAATGCTGTACAAAACCCTTAAGCAAACCGATAACGAACCTGCATTATATAATTTTTTGCATAATGCCATTATTTACTTAGACCAAACCGAAGAAAATTGTTCAAACTTTGCTTTAGTTTTTTTAATGAAATTGAGCAGTTTTTTAGGGTTTAAACCCGATGCTTCGTTTGCCGATTCTGCAAAATTTTTCGACTTACAAAACGGCGTATTCATAAACTCAATTCCAAATCATTCACATTGTATTATTCAAATCCATTTACAAAATTGGGTGGATATATTGCGTTGCCCCTTAACCGAAAGCCATTTACTAACATTAAATTCACCAAATCGAAAAATTTTACTGCAACACATCATCAACTATTACAGTTTACATATTGATAATTTTGGTGTGATAAACTCGCACTTGATATTAGAAAATGTGTTGAATTAGAAAATTCACTAATCAAAAAAATCTTCCAATTGGGAGCTTTTTTTGGTTATTCATAAAAACAGCGAAATAAATTTAAAATTTATTCCCATTATACAAATCTACAAATAGACCACCAATTTTGTCCACATGGAACTTTCGTCTCCCAAAAAACACCACAAATGTCTATTACGCCGATTCTAAGTATAAATAATAAATCCATCAATAAAAATATCACATATTTAACAGTATATTTGTGATAAAAATCGCACTATTGGCACTTAAACTGTGAAAACTATATTTAAAAGAACTCTCGAGGTTGATTTGCTAGATTGGAAGAATAATAGTAATCATAAGCCTCTTATCCTCAATGGAGCAAGACAAGTGGGCAAAACATATTTGATGAAATGGATTGGGCAAACACATTTTGCAAATGTTGCGTATTTTAATTTTGATGAAAAACCTGAGTTAAAACAGTTTTTTGAAACCACAAAAGATGTAAACATCATTATCGAAAACCTTGAATTAGTAAATAACGGTAAAATTGATTCAGATACATTAATAATTTTTGATGAAATTCAAGAATGCTTACCAGCTTTAAATACATTAAAATATTTTTACGAAAACAAACCAGAGCTGTATGTGATGGGTGCGGGTTCATTATTAGGCATTTCGTTGGGTAAAGCCAATTCTTTCCCCGTAGGTAAAGTGCAGTTTTTAACCTTATATCCTCTTAGTTTTTCAGAATTTATTAATACTGCCAACCCTAAATTGGGTTTATATTTAAACAATATTAATACAATTGAAACTGTTCCGGATATATTTTTTTCGTTATTAAAAGATGAATTTAAAAAGTACCTAATAATTGGTGGTTTGCCCGCAGTAGCAACTACTTTTTTAGAAACCAAAGATTTTGGGAAATCCGATTCGACTCTTAAAGATTTAATTCGATCATACGAATTTGATTTTGCAAAACACCCAATTACCAAAGATGTGGCAAAAATTAGCCATGTTTTTAATTCTATCCCCTCGCAATTGGGTAGAGAAAATAAAAAATTTGTGTATCAATTGGTAAAGCCAGGAGCCAGAGCTAGAGAGTACGAAGATGCCATACGCTGGCTTGAGCAAGCAGGTTTAGTTTATAAAATATATTTATGTAAAAGCCCCAAATTACCTCTTTCGGCGTATGATGATTTAAGTGCATATAAAATTTACACTTTTGATGTAGGCGTATTACGCAAATTATCGCAGCTAGACCCAATTGCGTATACAGAAGGAAACAGACTTTTTGTAGAATTTAAAGGAGCCTTAATAGAAAATTATATTTTACAGAGTTTAGTACCTCAATACGAAGTTATGCCAAGATATTGGACATCGGGTAATGAAGCAGAAATAGATTTTTTGATACAATTTAATAATGAAATAATACCAGTTGAAGTAAAAGCGGATGAAAACATTAGAAGTGCTAGTTTAACCCAATATAATAACAAATTTAAACCAACAATTAGAATTCGGTATTCAATGAAAAATTTATCGTATCAAGATGGACTATTAAATATACCACACTTTATGGCAGATTATAGTTCTAAATTAATGGGGCTTGCTTCTAAATTGTAATCCTTTATAATATTTATAAAACTATTGCAGTACAGTACCGTATAATTATGATAGAACATCAACCAAATCAAAAAATCAAAAATAGGCTAGCCTTCTGGCAGGATTCTGTGGTTTCTTTCGCATCAGACCATAAATCCAAAAATGCTCATTGAATTTTCAATAAAGCATATATGAAAATAAAAGCACACAAATTGAGGAGGAACTGTTTTAATTTTTGCCTATTTATTATAACAAAAAAGCAAACAGAAAACTTTACCTAAAATCGGGTTTTTGCTTGAGTTCTTTAATATGATTTACCAATTCTAAAACTTCAAAGGCATTTTCTAATTTAAAACTCCCGCTTCGGGTACGGCATAAAGCCGATAAATAAGCACCGTTGTTTAGCATCTTACCAAAGTCGTATGCTAAAGACCGTATATAAGTACCTTTGCTACAAACAACTCTAAAATGTACATAAGGTAAGGCAATGTGGGTAATTTCAAACTCGGTTATAGTAACTTTTCGGGTGGGTATATCAATAGTTTCGCCCCGCCGGGCTTTTTCGTACAACCGTTCGCCATCAATTTTTAACGCCGAATATATAGGTGGGTATTGATCTATTTCGCCAATAAAATGAAGTGCGCTTTGGGTAATTTGTTCTTCATTTAATCCCGAAAGGCTAAATATTTCATCAGGTTCGGTTTCCATATCGTACGATGGCGTTGTGGCTCCCAAAGTAAATGTGCCTGTATATTCTTTTTCTTCGGCTTGGTAATTATCTATTTGTTTGGTTAATTTACCAGTACAAATAATTAATAAACCACTTGCTAGTGGGTCTAAAGTGCCAGAGTGACCAACTTTTAACTTTAAAGGTTTTAACGAGTTACGCAGTTTGCCAACTACATCAAAAGATGTCCAAGTACTAGGTTTATTAATTAGCAGTACTTCGCCTTCTGTAAAATTAAAATCAGGTAATACCTTTTTTTTTACGCTCATTAAATTATCTCGAGAGAATGGCCGGTTAAATATAGCACCAAAATAATTGTACCCACAATAATGCGATAAATGCCAAAAGCTTTAAAACCGTGTTTGCTAAGGTATCCAATAAAACTTTTTATTGCAATCATGGCTACTATAAAACCAACTACATTACCAATAATTAAAAGATTAATTTCTTGGTTAGTTATTATATGCCCTTCTTTATAAAAATCGTATAATTTTTTGGCTGTAGCACCAAACATAGTGGGTACAGCTAAAAAAAATGAGAATTCGGCTGCGGTTTTGCGTGTTAATTTTTGTGACATACCACCCACAATTGTTGCTGCCGAGCGAGATGTACCAGGTATCATTGATAGGCACTGAAAAAAACCAATTTTTATTGCCGTTGCATAGCTTATTTGGTCAGTATCATCAACATCAGCATTTTTAAACCATTTATCAACAAATAATAAAATAATACCACCCAGCAATAAAGCTATAGCAACACCTAGTGGGCTTTCTAATAATTGGTCTATTTTTTTGTTAAATAGTAATCCAAAAACAGCGGCTGGAATAAATGCGGCTAATAGTTTAAAGTAAAAATCAAACGATTTAAAAAATCTATTAAAATATAAAACCAATACCGATAAGATACTGCCAAACTGTATAGCAACCGTAAAAAGCTTTACAAAATCGTTACTTTTTACACCCATAATGGCGGTGCCTAAAATAATATGCCCAGTAGACGATACGGGTAAAAACTCGGTAATGCCTTCAATAATTGCTAAAATTATGGCTTGTAAAACAGTCATTATCCTTTAGGTTTTGTTTTTTTTAAAATGGCATAAAAGCCAAATATAAAACCACCAATAACTACAATAGGAGCTAAAACAATTTTACGAAAACTATAAATATCTGTACTACCACTCATTAATGCAAAGCCAATAATAACTATAAGTATACTTACCAAAAGTAGTTGGTAGTTTATTTTTTCAAACACAAATGTTGCAGTTTGCTTATCGGGTGAGGTTAATTTTTTCTCCATTTTATCTGTATAAATTATTGGTTTTTATTTTTAAATATTTGGTTACGGCAAAAAATGTACTAAAGCCCGATATTAAAATCCCAACCCCTATTACTCCTAAAAATACTAAACCAAATTCGTAATAGTTTCGTAAAATCAATAATTCGGGTATTTGTTGCTGACTAAAATATAAAGTTCCAATTAGTAATATTATGGCAATTAAACCCGCAATTAAGCCGTGTAAAATACCATAAAGTATAAAAGGCCAACGTATAAACCCACGCGTAGCACCTACCAATTGCATACTTCTAATTAAAAATCTTTGCGAATATATTACCAATCGAATGGTATTGTTTATTAATGCAATAGCTATAATTAATAGTACTGCACCAAAGCAAAGCAACACTAACGATATGGTTTGTATGTTTTGGTTAATATTTTCTATTAACGATTTTTGGTACCTAACTTCGTTAACTAAGATATTATTTTTTAGCAAAATACTTAATAACTCTATACTTTTAGGGTTTGCGTATTCGGCTTTTAAATAAACATCAATAGACGATAATAGCGGGTTATAACCTAAAAACCTTATAAAATCTTCGCCTAAATCTTCAGTTAAATTTCTGGCAGCCAGCTCTTTGCTAATGTACTGCGTAGATTTTATTTTAGGATTAGTTTCCATTTCTTTTTGAAGTGCTAAAACCTCTACCTCTTTTGTACCTTCGTTAATAATTACATTAAGCACAATATTTTCTTTAACATAGTTTGATAAATTTTTACCATGTACCAGTATCAAACCCAACAAACCCAACATCAATAATACAAGTGATATACTAATAACCGTAGATATGTAAATGGTTTTTGTTTTTTTTGATGCGGCACTGTCTTCAAACTCTTCCATAATTGCAAATATAGGATGCTAAAATAGCAAACCTATTTTAAATGCCTAAATTATTTACGCAAGGCAAATTTTATTTAACAATTTTTGGCTATTTGTTTTTGATCTATTTTACATTTATAAAATCTAACCTAAATTAAACCCAATTATTTCAACAGTATTTTAATTATTTCAATCAAATTTTATCTAAAATCATAAAACAAACTCAACTTCCTTTAAATTAAACTGTTGCTGCCCAATATTGGTTTCTAATATCAATAAACCCGTTTGGCTAACCCCAATAATGGTAGCATTAAAAATTTGCTTGCCATTATAAAACTGGCACATTTGGTTAAGCTTAAATAAACGTTGTGTAAACGCGGTATCCAAAAGGGTAATATTCCCAGTTTCTAATTCAAAATAACGGTTTTCAATAGCCAATAAAATTTCGCCCAAAAGGTTCATCAAATCAAAATCAACACCTAAAATATTAGCAAGCGAGTTTGGGTTTTTAAAGCCACCTTCAAAAATTGTTTGGTTAACATTTAAGCCTATCCCTATTACGCTTTCGCTGATTTTTTGACCTCTAACAATATTTTCTATTAAAATACCACCAATTTTATCGTTGTTAAAATAAATATCGTTAGGCCATTTTATATTGCAGTTGTTGCCTAAAAGTTTAATCAAACAATCTGTTATACCTAAAGTAATGGCTTGGTTGAGTTTAAACTGATGTTGGGCAGCTAAAAAATAAGGCTGTAAATAAATGCTAAATGTAAGGTTTTTACCGGCTTGGCTAATCCATTTTTGGTTACTTTGCCCCCTACCAGCAAATTGTTCGTCTGCCATAATAACAGTACCATTTGCTAATGGCGTAGTATTTGCCAATAATGTTTTAAGATAATTGTTAGTAGAATCTACTTTTTGTAATTTTACTAAATTATACCCAACAAAACGAGTGAGAAAAACGTTACTTTGCAATACTTAATGTTTTAAAAAATTAATTACAACAACAAAACTAAAATTTTTAATGCTAAAAAACAAAGTTGCAACACTCTCTACCACCCTAAGCGAAGCCATTGTATATGGCATACAAGAAAAAAAAGGAAACGAAATTGTTAGATTAGATTTGCGAAATATTCACAGTTCTATTGCCGATTTTTTTGTAATATGCCACGCCGAATCTACCACACAGGTAAAAGCAATTGCCAATAGTGTTGATGATGAGGTATATAAAATACTAAATCAAGAGCCAATACGCAAAGAAGGTTTACAACACGGTGAGTGGGTTTTGTTAGATTATGGTGATGTAATTGTGCATATTTTTAAAACTGATAAACGCCAGTATTACGGTATAGAAGATTTGTGGGGCGATGCCGAAGTGAAAAGTTATTTATTGCCTAAAATAGGTTAAATCAAAAAAATGAAAGAAATAGTAGAAAAAACAGCCATAACCGAAAAACAAAAAACCATAAAAAAAGTAATTGGCAAAAAAATTATACCTAAACCACCAAAATTTAATTTTATGTGGATATATGGAATTATAATTGTTGCCATTTTAGCAGTTCAGTTCTTAATGAGTGCCAACACTTCTCGTACCATAACTTTTCAAAAATTTGAAAACGAGATGTTAAAACCTGGCGATGTAGAAAAAGTGGTGGCTTACAAAATGGAGGATTTAGTAGTTGCCGAAGTGTTTATAAAAAAAGATAGCCTAAGCAAAAAGGCTTTATATAAACCTTTACAAACTAAAAACGATTATACCATTAACACCAACTCGGCACAATACAATTTTACAGATGGCACATTCGAATCTTTACAAGCTCGCTTAACCGAAGCGCAAAAAGATATGCCAGAAAATCAAAGAGTATCTATTACTTTCGAGTCTAAAAGCAATCCTATTTCTAGTTGGTTTTGGACAATCATTTTCCCTGTTATCTTATTTGTTTTAGTGTGGATGTTTATTATGCGCAAAATGGGTGGTGGAGCAGGCGGTGGTGCTGGCCAAATTTTTAACATTGGGAAATCTAAAGCTACTTTGTTTGATAAAGAAGCACAAATATCCACTACTTTTAACGATGTTGCTGGTTTAGAAGAAGCCAAAACCGAAGTAATGGAAATTGTAGATTTTCTAAAAAATCCTCAAAAATATACAAATTTAGGCGGTAAAATTCCTAAAGGAGCACTATTGGTAGGTTCGCCGGGTACAGGTAAAACATTATTGGCCAAAGCCGTTGCCGGTGAAGCTCAAGTGCCTTTTTTCTCAATGTCTGGCTCCGATTTTGTGGAAATGTTTGTAGGTGTAGGTGCTTCGCGAGTGCGAGATTTGTTTAAAGTAGCAAAGGAAAAAGCCCCTTGTATTATTTTTATTGATGAGATTGATGCCATTGGCCGAGCCCGTGGTAAAAACAGCATGGTGGGTGGTAACGACGAACGTGAAAATACATTAAACCAATTGTTGGTAGAAATGGATGGTTTTGGTACCGATTCTCATGTTATAATTTTGGCAGCAACCAACCGAGCGGATGTTTTAGACAAAGCATTATTGAGAGCTGGAAGGTTTGATAGGCAAATTTATGTTGATTTACCCGATGTTATAGAGCGTAAACAAATTTTTGAAGTGCACATTGCACCACTAAAAAAAGTGGCAGATTTAGATACTGAGTTTTTAGCTAAACAAACTCCTGGTTTTTCGGGAGCTGATATTGCAAATGTTTGTAATGAAGCAGCATTAATTGCTGCCCGTAAGGATAAAGCCGCTGTTGAAAAGCAAGATTTTTTAGATGCCGTTGATAGAATTGTGGGTGGTATGGAAAAAAAGAACAAAATTGTAACTCCAAGCGAAAAACGAGCAATTGCTATACACGAAGCTGGCCACGCAACTGTAAGCTGGTTATTAGAACACGCCGCTCCGCTAATTAAGGTTACTATAGTACCTCGTGGCCAAAGTTTAGGTGCAGCTTGGTATTTGCCAGAGGAACGTTTAATTGTTCGTCCGCATCAAATGTTAGACGAAATGTGTGCAACAATGGGAGGCCGAGCTGCCGAAAAGGTTATGTTTGATACCATCTCTACTGGTGCTTTAAGCGATTTAGAAAAAGTAAACAAACAAGCTCGAGCTATGGTAACTATTTATGGCTTAAACGAAAAATTAGGAAACGTAACTTATTACGATTCATCGGGGCAAAACGAGTACAATTTTTCTAAACCCTACTCAGAAGAGACCGCCATATTAATTGATAAAGAAGTATCTTATTTAATAGAAAGTCAATATCAAAGAGCCATAGATATTTTAAAAGAAAACAAAGATAAGCTTACCCAACTTGCCGATATTTTGATAGAAAAAGAAGTTTTATTTAAAGATGATTTAGAGGTTATTTTTGGTAAACGTTTATTTGGAGACCAAACCGAAGAAGAAACACCACATATTAGTGAAGTTAAAACAGCTTCGGTAGAAGCATAAATTATAAAAAATTATAAACTAACCATCTTAATTTAATTATTAAGATGGTTTTTCTTTAAAAGAGTTTTAGCCAAAAGATTTTAAAATAAAATTTTAATATGGTTTGTTTATATAGAAAACCAAAATCTTTAAATCCAAAAAATTTTGAGAACAAATTTAGATTTACACAATTACAATTTGCTAAAATAAACTTAAAATACAATTATTTATTATTAGTGATTAATATGTAAAGTATCTACATTTTAAATATAAATTATTGCAATATTAAAGTTTAATGACTGTATATTTGAAAATAAACTACAAAATTTATTAAAATGATAGTTAATTTTAGTGTTCAAAATTTCGGTTCGATAAAGGACAAACAAGTCCTATCATTTGAAGCCGAAAAATCTACCCATTTAGAAGATTATTACATAATTAAAACTTTAGGGGGACTTCGTATCTTAAAATTAGCCTTAATTTATGGGGCCAATGCCTCGGGTAAAACAACTATTTTAAAAGCATTGGAGTTTTTAAGAGATTTGGTATTAGAACCTGCAGATAAAAAAACTAAGTCTTTAGATTTTTTACCTTTTCTTTTCGATTCTAATTCATCCGTACAAAACTCAATTATTTCTATTGATTTTATCCAAAATGAAGTACGTTATTTTTATCAGGTTGAATTTAATAAAAATGCAATAACTAAAGAACTGCTTAATGTTTACAACCCAACAAAATCTAATGTCTTTACTCGATCAACAGACCTTGAAAAACAATTTACAGAAATTACATTTGGTAACAAAGTAAAAAAAGATAACACATTTAAAAAAACATTAGAATCTAATACTTTGTGGAATAATACTGTATTAGGAGGTTTTATTAAGACAAATATTGAATTAAAAGAGTTAAAAGAGGTAATTGATTGGTTTGAACATTACTTAAATCCTTTGATTTTTACAAAAACTGAATTAGATAGATACGTAACTTCAAGAATTGATAATTCTGTATTAGATAAAAATATAGTTATTGGCATACTTAAAAAGGCCGACTTTAATATTTCTAATATTATACTAAATGAAGAAGATACTGAAATACCAGAAGGTTTTTTAGATTTTATTGAAAAACAGGGGAATGCATCTGAAGAAAAAATAAATGTATTAAAAAGTAAAGGAAAGATTACAAGTGTAAGTTTAGAATTCGAACATACGGTAAATAAGCAAAAATATAATTTGCCTTTCGAACTTGAATCAGAGGGCACAAAAAGATATTATGGTTTTGCAGGTCTTATAAGTTTGTTAATTCAAAATTCAATGGTCTTTTCGATTGATGAATTAGAGGCATCACTACATCCTGATTTATACATTCATTTTCTTTTAACTTTTTTAATTAATTCTAAACAATCTCAAATTATTGCTACCACACATAACAGAGAAATATTGACAAATAAAGATATTTTTAGAAATGATGTTATTTGGTTCACGGATAAATCCGAATTTAGTTCAACCGAACTTTATTCACTATCAGATTTTGACAGTACTATTGTTCGGGACACTAGCAATATTTTTAACGCTTATAAAGCAGGGAAACTGGGTGGAACTCCAAATTTAGGCGATTATTACATTGATATTAGCAATGAGAAATAGTAAACCAAGAAGTAAAAAAACTAGTTTTGCTATTGTATTAGATGGCAAAACTGAATTTTGGTATTTCCAAATGATGGTTAGAAACGAAAAGGAGAATTTAAACATTAGAATTAAACCCGAATTACCTTCAAAAAAATCATTGGCACACCAATTTAAATTAGTTAAACACTTATCAAAAGATTTTAATAAAGTTTTTTGGATTATTGATTTAGATGTAATTTTAAAAGAAACAAGAGAAGTTAAAAAAGGAGAAAAAGCTAAAATTCAAGAGCTTAATGAATATAAAAACGTACTTAACAAACAATACACCAATGCAATTGCATTAATAGTTAATAACCCTTGTTTAGAGTTTTGGTTTTTGTTGCATTTTGAATCAACAGCTAAGTTTTTTTTTAACTGTAATGGCGCAGAAAAACAACTTAAAAACTATTTGAAAGATTACGAAAAAACTGAAAAGTACTTTACGAAAGAAAATAATGATATTTATTTGCGCTTAAATCCTAATTTAAAAAACGCACTAAATAATGCTAATAACCTCGGCAAATTCAACATTAAAGATCCAAATATTGCAATTTGTGAAATGCAATTATTTTTCGAAGCCGTTGGATTTAAATAAATTATTTAATACTCATTTATAAAGGTAGATAAGATTTGAAAAATCAAGAAACATCGGCTAAAGAACAGCTTTTAAAAAAAATTCGAAAAGCATTGTTAGAAAAACGAGATAACCCTTATCCTGTTTTAGAAGATTTACCTGTGTACCCACCAAATAACGAAATGTTAGAAGTGGTTTTTGCCGAGCAGCTTACTGCAGTAAGTGGTCATTTTGTTTTCTGTGAAGATGAAATACAACTTTTAGAAAACTTGATTGAGTTGACTGACAAAAACAAATGGCGTAAAGTTTATTGTTGGGAACCCCAAGCGCAACAATTATTAAACAAATACGAATACCCATATTACGCTGGAGATAAGGATTTTGAAGCTGCCGAAGTTGGCATAACCCTTTGCGAAGCTTTAGTTGCCCGTAATGGTTCGATAATGGTAAGCAATGGCAATGCTGCTGGCCGGCGGTTAAGTATTTACCCACATAATCATGTTGTTATTGCTTACACATCGCAACTGGTGTTAGATTTAAAAGATGCTTTTGCACTTCTAAAACAAAAATATGATAATCTTTTACCTACAATGGTTTGCAATATTACAGGCCCAAGCCGTACCGCCGATATAGAAAAAACTTTGGTTTTAGGTGCTCACGGCCCAAAAGAATTGTATGTTTTTTTGCTTGATGGTAAAGTTTAGAGCAAGCTGTTTAAGCTAGCATAATTTAATAAAAATGATTACAAGTGTTTACTTCCCCAACTCCAAATTAATTTGCTGCCCAATTAACTCTACTTCAATATCGTAAACAAAAAGTGGAATTTCCGATTCCAAATCTAACTTAAGCCAATGCGTATCGTTGTCTTTTTGTATTTTCATCAACTCAACACCTTCTTTAAAAATAGCAAAAACGTCCTCTTCTTCCGGGAAAACCGAATAGGTAATATCTTCTATCTCAATATCAAATGGTTCAATCATAATTATAAAAAATTTTTAAAATTAACTGTATAAAGCTGCTTTTTGTTCTTTAACCACATCGCTACTAATATATTCATCGTAACCCATTAGCTTATCTAAAGCACCTTTTGGCGTAACTTCAATTATGCGTGTGGCTACGGTTTCGGTAAGCTCGTGATCTCTGGATGTAAACAAAATTACACCTTTAAAATCTTTCAGTCCATTATTTAAAGCAGTAATTGATTCTAAATCTAAATGGTTGGTAGGTTCATCAATGGTTAAAAGGTTTGGTCCTTCTAACATCATTTTAGAAAACATACAACGCATTTTTTCTCCACCCGATAGTACGCTACATTTTTTAAACACCTCTTCGCCCGAGAAAAGCATCCTACCTAAAAAGCTACGTATAAAAGTTTCATCTTTATCAGCCACCGAATATTCTCGCAACCAATCAATCAAATTATCATCTTTACCTACAAAGTACGATGAATTATCGATAGGTAAATTGGCAGGCACAATGGTTACACCCCATTTAAATTCGCCCGTAAAATCGGTATCTCTTCCCGAAAGTATTTCGTACAAAGCCGTAGTTGCCAACGAGTTTTGGGATAAAAACGCAACCTTATCGCCCTTGGCAATAGTGAAACTTAGATTTTTAAATAATACTTCGCCATGGCTAATTTTAGTCAGGTTTTCTACCTGCAAAATTTGGTCGCCTGGTTCACGCAACATTTGGTTGAACATTATGGCAGGATACTTACGGCTCGATGCTTTAATTTCGTCGATATTTATTTTATCTAAGGCTTTTTTACGACTGGTAGCTTGTTTAGATTTTGATGCATTTGCCGAAAAACGGCGAATAAACTCTTGCAGTTCTTTAATTTTCTCCTCAGTTTTTTTGTTTTGGTCGCCCCGTTGTCTCAATGCCAATTGCGATGTTTCGTACCAAAACGTATAATTACCACTGTAAATATTCATCTTACTAAAATCAATATCAACAATGTGTGTACAAACTGTATCTAAAAAGTGCCTATCGTGAGATACCACCAAAACAATGCTTTCGTAATCAGCTAAAAAGTTTTCTAACCAAGCAATGGTTTCAATATCTAAATCGTTGGTAGGCTCATCTAAAATTAAAATATCGGGGTTACCAAAAAGAGCTTGCGCAAGTAAAGCCCTTACTTTTTCGTTACCATCCAGCTCTTTTATTAGTTTATAGTGCTTATCTTCTTTAATACCTAAGTTGCTTAAAAGTGTTGCAGCATCGTTTTCGGCATTCCAGCCGTTCATTTCGGCAAAAATATTTTCTAATTCCCCGGCTCGTTCGCCATCAGCATCACTAAAATCTTCTTTTAAATAAATGGCATCTTTTTCTTTCATAATAGCGTAAAGCTCTTTCCATCCCATCATTACAGTTTCTAAAACTGTAAATTCATCAAACTCGTAATGGTTTTGGTTTAAAACTGCCATACGTTCGCCAGGCGAAAAACTTACCGAACCTCCGGTTGGATCAATTTCGCCAGCCAAAATTTTCATAAAAGTTGATTTTCCAGCACCATTTGCACCAATTACGCCGTAGCAGTTTCCGTGAGTAAATTTTAGGTTAACATCTTCAAAAAGGGTACGTTTACCAAAACGTAAGGATAGGTTGGATACAGTAATCATAAATTTGAAATTTTTGCAAAAGTAACAAAATCATACAATTAATAACTATCCACGCATTATTTTGAATAGCTATATAGCAATTTGCTAGCACTTATAAAAAAAATGCTGCCATAACAATAGGGTTATGGCAGCATCAAAAAAAAAATTCTGTTTTTTACATTTCTTTTATTTTGTTATGTTATTATTGTTGGGTGTTGTACGGTTAGGTGAGTTAGTACCATTTGGGGAGTTTGTGCCAGAATCTGTTCCTGAATTATTTGGACGATTATCAATAGTACCATCGGTATTTGTACGTGTGCTATCAATGCTTATACCCATATTGCCTGTTCCGGTTCTAGAGCTGTCCAAACCTGTACTTGTAGCACTGTCTAATTGCGAAATAGAATCGGCAGATGTGGCATCGCCTGAAGTTTGCGCTCTGTTGTTTTTTGAATTAAGGTTGCTACACGCAGCCAGCATGGTTGCCGCTGTAACAAATGCAAATAATTTTTTCATGTTAGTTAGATAAATTGTTATGGATAAAAAAATATTGTTTAAGCATTGTGAAAATATGTTAATGTCTGTAATTGAAGAATATAAACATAGTATCAGTAGCTATCAATTATCGTCCAATAATGATACCAAAAGTAGCATGGGTGATAAATATGAGACAACCCGTGAAATGTTGCAGCAAGAAATTAATAGCCTACAAAAACAATTGTCTGAAATGAGAATGAAACTTTTTAACCTTAGAAATATACAATTTAAAGCCCATTACTTTCAAATTGAGTTGGGCGCTTTAGTAGTTACAACTTTAGGTACTTTTTTTATTGCAGTTAGCATTGGCAAAATAATTTTTGAAAACCAAAATTTGGTATTAATTTCAATGGCATCGCCTTTGGGTAAACAATTAAGTGGCAAAAAAAACGGTGATTTTTTTATTTTAAACAATAAAGAGCAACAAATTTTGAATGTAATTTAAAATCTTTTACTTACTACTAATTTTATACTTTAAAAAATGAGTTAAAATTTTAATAATCAATTATTTAATCGTGATTTTAGGCTTAATATGTATGAAGATAGTAATTGACAATGCCGCAACCATTATTCGATAAAAAAAATTTTTTCAAAAATCATATTTCCTTAATAATGATAGCATTAATTTAAACACTTACGTTGAAACTTAATGACAAACGTTTTGTTGTACCTCAACGAAATAGCCAGAAAATAGCACTTTCTTACATTTCTAATCTATTAAGGTGCGAAAAAAATCATACCAATATGGAGCGAATGGTTAAACACGATATGGATACAGAAATAGAGCATCATCAGTATTATCATTTTTGGGAGCGAATCGAAATGGGATTATCAGTCTGTTAATGAATGTACAATGCTTCAAACGAGTGAAATAATAGAGCAAATAAAGCTCGAAGAACGCCAACTAAAATTATACCTAATGTTGAGGCAATTCGTGTAGATAAATATTGTAAAAGCTAAAAGATATTGATTTTAAATTAGTTACAGATAGAAAAACCGCTAAAGGATGTAAGCGGTTGCAAGCACATAACGTTACAGTTTGGCATTGGAATGGGGTTGAAGAAAAAGCTCAGACCAGAACTTTAATTATTACAAAAACAATAGACAAAAACTCACAAATAAAATATAGTTTTAGCAATGGTAATGTTAAGGAATACACAGTAGAAAAATACGCCTTCTTTCAATCTAGTAGATATTGGGTATAGCCTTGTTTTGATGATGCGAAAAATGAAACAAGATTATCGGGCTATCAAGTTAGAGGCTAGCTAGCCTGGCATCGTCACCAAGTATTAGTTATGATGGCTAGCTTATACATGATTAAAATTAAATTAGCCGAAAAGCCAAACTATGAACTTTTAAGCGTTAGAGATGCAAGAATAATGATAATTGCGCATATTTATGCCGACCAAAAAACAATTACTTTACTGCGTAATCAAATGATTAAAAGGCATAAAACTCGCAAAAAAAGATATTGAAAGGTATTACAAAAATGAAGATTATTAAAGTATAACAAAGAAAATATTTTAAAACACAAATAAACAAAAACTTGCTTTTGAATAAGAGTGCCTCAATGATAACCCACAAACAACTTTTTTTGCAAAACACCGCACAAACGTCCAGCTTTCCACGATTGTTAGAAATTGTAAAAGCCGAGGGGTTATATTTGTACGATATTGAAGGTAAAGCATACCTAGATTTGGTATCGGGTTTTGCTGTAAGTAGCATTGGGCATAGGCACCCAAAAGTTATAGAAGCCATTAAAAATCAATTAGATAAATACCTGCACCTTACCGTGTATGGCGAATTTGTACAGGCCCCACAAGTTTTATTGGCGCAAAAATTAGGTTCGGTGTTGCCCCCTACCCTTTCGTCGGTTTATTACACCAACTCTGGTGCCGAAGCTTGCGAAGGTGCTTTAAAATTAGCCAAAAAATATACCAACCGCTCTCACATTATTGCCTTTAACAACTCGTATCATGGCAGCACACATGGGGCATTAAGTGTTATGGGTAACGAATATTACAAGCAAGCATACCGCCCTTTACTGCCTAATATAGAATTTATTAGCTTTAACGCTTTTGCGGATTTAGAACGTATAAACACCAAAACAGCCTGTGTAATTATAGAAGCCATACAAGGCGAAGCGGGTGTACAAGTGCCCGATGTTTTGTATATGCAAGCTTTACGCACACGTTGCAACCAAACGGGTACTTTATTAATTTTCGATGAAATACAAACTGGCTTTGGTCGTACCGGAAATTTATTTGCTTTTGAACATCACAACATAACTCCCGATATTTTATTGCTTGCCAAAGCTATGGGTGGCGGTATGCCAATTGGTGCTTTTATTGCCTCAAAAACTATTATGGATGTGCTAAAAGAAAATCCAATTTTGGGGCATATAACTACTTTTGGCGGGCATCCAGTAAGTTGTGCAGCAGCCTTGGCATCGCTCAATGTAATTTTAGATGATAATTTAATGAAAGGTATTTCCGAAAAAGAAAACTTATTTAAAACATTGTTGGTGCATCCAAAAATTAAAGAAATTAGAGGCAAAGGCTTAATGCTTGCTGTACAGTTAACTAGTTTTTTTGAGGTGGAAAGTATCAGTAAAAAATGTATTGAAAACGGACTAATTATAGATTGGTTTTTGCATTGCGATACGGCTTTGAGAATTGCACCACCGTTAACAATAACCGACTCAGAAATTAAAAAAGCCTGTGAAATTATTATGCAAGCTATTGATAGTGTGAATTAAAATCCATAACCCAAACCTATACTTCCATATTTATGCACTGTAGCTGTGCTCTCTATTTCGCGACTTTTAAATATAAAAGCTAAGTTTAAGTTAAACCTATTAACCGCATAATTTAAACCTACTTCATGTACAAAAACTAAAGGTTTGGGTTTGTAAGTTACCGGCCCTTTATTGGCTAAAAACAAACCTCCTTGTATAGTAGCATCGTACAAAACAACCGAAAATGAGGGTCTTAAATAAAAATAAATTTCTTTATTCTTAACTAAATTGGCTTTGCTGTTATTTGCAACATTACTTTGTGTAGCAGTAGAATTATTAAGCGCATTAAACCTACCAGTTCTAAAAAGTACGGCTGCATTTATGCCTGTAAAATTGTTTCCCAAGTGCAATTTTAAGGGTAAAGAAAAATCTGTTTTTTTATTTTTAGTACGATAAAGTAGCTTTAAATAATCTAAATTAATGTTTGCACCAAAAGCGTTAGTTAACTCGAACTGCCAACCTACTGGTTTATAAAATTTAAAAGTATTGTGAATAAACTCTTGTGTTTCTTTTCCTAAAGCATTAGGGCCAATTGTACCTAATTGTAGCTCGGCTTTAAAAACCGTCTCATTTTTAAGCAACCATTGCATGTAAGCACTGGCATACAAATAACCCGTAATTGGCCTATCAACGTTTTGTATTTCAAAAGTTTTACCTGCATAAGCATTAAAAATTTTTTGCCCAACGTTAACTCCCCAAATAGTTTTAAGTAGCTGAGTTGAATCGTTATTTTGGTTATTTTTAAGAGCGTGTATAAAAAAAAACTCAATCCCGTTGGTATAATAACGGTCTTGCTTTATAGCTAAATAAGAATCGTTATCGCTTTTAAAACCTATTTGGTTATTATAGGTTTGGCTTTTTGCCGATGGTTTGCCAATAACCAACAAAACTAAACCAACTAAAATAAATTTTAAAAACCCCTTCAACCTCAACAAATAAAATAATTAATTAAAACACTTACCCACATGGTTTTTAAAATCTAACCACACGGCAAACGTTTTCAAAAGTACGTAACTAAGTTTTACAATTAGTATTAAAAGAAATTTTCACTTTAAATTCTATTCCAAAAAAAACCAAAAGCTGTTACTAATTATAGCAAAATTCAAATTCACTTTACCAATAAATCTAATTACATTTGCACAAAAAAATGGATTATAGGTACTGAATTTAAAATCATTAATTGGTACTATATCCACTGTAAACAATCAAAAATCACACCTCATAAATCAAAAATAAATTATGGCCCTTCAATGCGGTATAGTAGGCTTACCAAATGTAGGCAAATCAACCCTTTTTAACTGTTTATCAAATGCAAAAGCACAGGCGGCAAATTTTCCGTTTTGCACTATAGAACCTAATATTGGCGTAATTACCATACCCGATGAAAGACTTAGCAAACTTACCGAACTGGTAAACCCACAACGGGTAGTACCCAACACAATAGAAATTGTAGATATTGCGGGTTTGGTAAAAGGCGCATCGAAAGGTGAAGGTTTAGGTAACCAATTTTTGGGAAACATTAGAGCAACCAATGCCATTATTCATGTTTTGCGTTGTTTTGATGATGGTAATGTGATTCATGTTGATGGCTCGGTAGATCCCATACGTGATAAAGAAATTATTGATACCGAGTTGCAGCTAAAAGATTTAGATACTGTTTTAAAGCGTGTGCAAAAGGTAGAAAAAATGGCCAAAACCGATAAAGATGCCAAACGTATGTTTGACATTCTAACTATTGTAAAAGCGCATTTAGAAGCTGGCCAAAGTGTACGTACAGCTGCAATTATCGAAGATGATTTTTTATTTATCCAAGAGTTAAGCTTGCTTACTGCCAAACCCGTTTTATACGTTTGTAATGTTGATGAAGCATCTGTTATAAACGGAAACCGATATGTTGATTTGGTAAAAGAAGCGGTTAAGAGCGAAAAAGCAGAAGTTTTGATTATATCTGCAAAAATAGAATCGGAGATTGCAGAATTAGAAGATTTTGAAGAACGTACCGTATTTTTAGAGGATTTAGGTTTAACCGAATCGGGCGTAGCAAAATTAATTGTTGCCGCTTACCGATTATTAGATTTATACACTTATTTTACCGCTGGTGTACAAGAAGTTAGAGCATGGACAATTACTAAAGGTTTTACTGCACCGCAAGCTGCTGGTGTTATTCACTCCGATTTTGAAAAAGGATTTATTCGAGCCGAGGTTATTAAATACCAAGATTTTGTAAATTACGGGTCGGAAAACGCCTGTAAAGATGCTGGTAAATTAGGTGTTGAAGGCAAAACTTACGTGGTTGAAGATGGTGACATTATGCACTTTAGATTTAACGTTTAAAGCATTAACATCAAAATAATATTGCATCCGTAGTTCAATGGATAGAATGTATGATTCCGGTTCATACGATATAGGTTCGATTCCTATCGGGTGCACAATAAACCGCTTTGATTTAAGATTAATGCGGTTTTTTAATTTTTTACATTGACAATACCGAGCAGTATTAACTTATTTGTTCATTTCCTTAAGCAATTCTTTTGCTGGCACATCTTTAAAAGAACCATCAACATTACCAATTATAAGGCTACCGTTTTCGGCAGCAGTTTTTTCTACCAACTTACGGTTGGCAATATTAATACCTAAAAGAATTTTTTCAGATAAATCGTCAAATGAAATTTCTTTATTATTTACTATCATAACTACTTTTTAAAATCCTTTCCCAAATATCTAAATTAAAAATTGTTTCCTCTAAATTATCCGAACCTTTTGCAATAAACTTAGATTTAGATTGTGTACTATCAAAAACCAACCAAGTGTTACAAACCGGAATATATAGGTTGACCAAATTATAAATTCCTCTAAAATACCTACGTTCTATTACATTGCTAGGAATATGATGACCACCTTGGCTAACTCTTTTGGCAACCCGTTGCATGGCATTTTGAGGACTACTTAACCAAAAATATAATAGCGTAACTTGGTAGCCTAACTATTGCGCTTTTTTAACAAACGAAACATAGCTACGAGTTGATAGGGTGGTTTCGAAAGCAAAATCAACGCCTGTTTTCATCAATTCATCTATGCGTAATAACATTATTCTACCTGCAGCAAATGCCACACTTTCA
>JAYULE010000179.1:0-2075 GCA_043763845.1 Sphingobacteriales bacterium | reverse complement strand
ATTTACAACGTAAATATTAAAGGCGCTTACAACTGTTTACAAGCCGCAATTGGCATTATGAAACCGCAAGGCGGAGGCGTAATTTTAAATATGGCTTCCATAGCATCGTGGGTGGGCATACAAGATAGGTTTGCTTATTCTATGAGCAAGGGAGCTGTTTTGGCCATGTCACAATCTGTTGCCCGCGATTATTTGCACCATAATATCCGTTGCAATGCCATATCGCCAGCTAGGGTACACACCCCTTTTGTTGATGGCTTTATTAATAAAAATTATCCCGGCCAGGAGAAAGAAATTTTTGATAAACTCTCTAAATCCCAACCCATTGGCCGTATGGGGCAACCCGAAGAAGTAGCTGCTTTGGCACTTTACGTATGTTCGGACGAGGCTGGCTTTATAACCGGTAACGATTACCTAATTGACGGGGGCTTTGTAAAACTTAATAACTAAATTATCTCAAACACAAAAAACATAAAAAATGAAACTAATAAGATTTGGACAAATAGGGCAAGAAAAACCAGGCGTAATTGTAAACGAAAATTGGTACAGTGTTGCCGAGTTTATTACCGATTTTAATGAAAGTTTTTTTGAAAACAACGGTTTAGAAAAACTACAAACTATTGTTGATACAAAACTGGCCGAATTACCTTTGGTTGATAAAAGTGAAAGATTAGGTTCGCCTTTTGGCCGCCCATCTAAAATTGTTTGTATAGGTTTAAATTACGCAGCCCACGCCCGCGAAACAGGTGCCGAACCACCATTAGAGCCGGTAATTTTCTTTAAAGCTACTACTGCATTAGGTGGGCCAAACGATAATATCATCATCCCAAAAAATTCGGAAAAAACCGATTGGGAAGTAGAGCTTGCCGTAGTTATTGGAAAAAAAACAAGCTATGTAGAAGTTGATGAAGCTATGGATTACATAGCCGGATATTGCTTGCATAACGATGTATCGGAAAGAGCTTTCCAAATAGAACGTGGTGGCCAATGGGCTAAAGGTAAAGGTTGCGATACTTTTGCACCCATGGGACCATTTTTAGCAACAAAAGACGAAATTACCGACCCTCACAATCTACGTTTATGGCTTAAATTAAACGGTAAAATACTACAAGATAGCAACACCAGCGATTTTATTTTTAACATACCTTTTGTAGTAAGTTACATAAGCCAATTTATGACACTTTTACCAGGCGATGTAATTTCTACTGGCACACCAGCTGGCGTAGGCTTTGGCTTTAAACCACCATTTTACCTAAAACCAGGCGATGTAATTGAGTTAGGGATAGATGGTTTAGGAACTTCAAAACAAGTTTGCGAAGGATATAAAAAACACTAAAATGTTATTAAACTCTTTATCTAAAAACTTAAAAACCTTAGGCTTAGGTATTAGTTTCTCCCTTATGGGGATGCTTGTAAACGCACAAACTTTACCTAAAGAATATGTGGCTATACAAGAAAAACTAACTAACGGTTGGCACACCTATAATCACAGTAGCGTATTGAGTCATGTTTTTATGCCGGGTTCGTTTTCGGTAAAACTGAGTTTAAAAACCAACCATCCCGGCTTATTTGGCTACATGGGCGATATTTATCCATCAAACAGAACACCCCAGGTTGATAAAGTTTTCCCAAAAGCCTACAGCCCCGATGGTAGTTATACCGATATTGTGTTAAAATGGGATGGCAATACAGTGCAAGTACAAAGTGCAACAATTGGAAATAATTTAGTGTTATTGGCAACGCCAATAGAAACTTCGGCAACCCCGCCAAACCTAATTGTTGAAACTGGCATGTTGTGGAACGCCCCCGGCATAATACAAAAAATAGGCAGCAAAATTATTGCCCAATTGCCTGTAAAACCAATAGAAATTAAAAGTACAGCGGTTACCGAAGATACATATCTACCACTCAATTCAGCTTATTTATCATTTCCGCTTACCGGGCAAATAGGAGTTTACTCGGGCAGCGATACCAATTCTTTAGACGAAATTAAAAGCATAATTGAAGAAAAGAAATTAGCCCATCAAAATGCCTTATCAGCTTTTAAAAACCAAGCCGAAACAGTAAATATTATT
>JAYULE010000178.1:0-2077 GCA_043763845.1 Sphingobacteriales bacterium | reverse complement strand
TATTTTGCAACGTAAATGTAAATGCGGTTATCGAATCTATTGATGCATCAACCATTTACGATGTGCCATTACTAATGCTAAAAGAGCAATTAGACCGTACTGTATTATCAAAGCTAAAACTTTCGTTAAAAAACGAACCTGATTTAGAGCAGTGGAAAGACTTTTTAGGCAGGTTAAAAAACCCAACTTCCGAAATTAAAATTGGCCTAGTGGGTAAATATGTTGAACTGCCAGATGCCTACAAATCTATTACCGAAGCTTTTATACACGCAGGTGCATTTAACGAATGTAAAGTAAAAGTGCAATGCATACATTCCGAAGGCATAACCGAAGAAAACGTTGCTGCAAAACTAGGTAAGTTAGATGGCGTGTTGGTTGCCCCGGGTTTTGGTAACCGAGGAATTGAAGGTAAAATTATTGCCATAAAATATGTACGCGAGCATAATATTCCGTTTTTTGGGATATGTTTGGGGATGCAATGTGCAGTAATAGAATTTGGCAGAAACGTGTTGGGGATGGCCGATGCACACAGTACAGAAATGGATGAGAATACCGATTTTGCTGTAATATCAATGATGGAAGAGCAAAAGAAAATTACGCTTAAAGGCGGTACCATGCGTTTGGGTGCTTACCCTTGCGAACTTAAAAAGGGTACAAAAGCTTATAACCTATATGGTAAACAACGCATTACCGAACGCCACCGCCACCGCTACGAATTTAATAACGATTACCTAAAACAATATGAAGCGGCAGGTATGATAGCTTCGGGTATTAACCCCGAAAGTAATTTGGTAGAAATTATTGAACTTAAAAACCACCCATATTTTGTAGCAGCGCAGTTTCACCCCGAGTTAAAATCTACAGTTGCTACACCGCACCCACTTTTTATTAAATTTGTTTCGGCAAGTTTAGAAAACTCAAAAAAGAAAAATTAAAAATCAGAAAAGAATTTAGAAATTATAATGGATAGAAATACGTTTACAGGCCTGTTCCTGATATTAATAATTTTAGTAGGATCAACCTTTTTACTAAAACCATCACCTGAAGAGGTTAAGCAAAAAAAAGCACAAGATGCTATTGCGGTACTAAAAAGCAAAGGAATTAACACCTCTACTAATGCAACTAAAGAAAACATTGTAACCAACATTGTTAAAGATTCGGCACTAAATAGCTCCCAAACCGAAACTTTTACTGTTTTAGAAAACAACAAATTAAAAGTTACTTTAAGCAACTTGGGCGGTAAAATAACAAGTGTAGAAATTAAAAACCAAACATCTTATTTAGGTAAACCATTGGTGCTTTTTAATAAATTAGATACCAAATTTGGTTTAAGTTTTTTAGCTGATGGTAAAAATATTAACACCGAAACTATGGTGTTTAATAAAATTGATAATGCTACCAATAAAGCAACTTTACGTAGCCAAAACACCGATGGTACTTTTATTGATTACGTTTACACCCTACCTGCCGATAGTTTTAAACTAGGTTTTGATGTTAAATTAAACGGCTTTGATGCCAAAATACAATCAAACTCTAACTTAGTTTTAAATTGGGAAACACGTTTATTGCAACAAGAAAAAAATATTACCAACGAACGCCAATACTCGGGTATTTTTTACAAAATGCTTGGTGGCGATGTAAGTAAGCTTAGCGAAACTAGCGACGAAGTAAAAGAAATTGAAGATGGTAAAATAAACTGGATAACTTATAAACAACATTATTTTTCGGCCACTTTAGTATTAAATCAAGGTTTTAACAAAGGTAATTTAGAAATTAAAAGTTTGACCCAAGCAGATACATCGGCAGTTAAAATTTATAAAGCAAGTTTAAACATTCCGTTTAAAGCGCAGAGTAATTACGCTATGCAATTTATTTTTGCTCCCAATAAATTTGATGTGCTTAACGACCAAAACATAGGTTTAGAAAACATTATAGATATGGGCTGGCCACCACTTAAATGGGTTAATAAATATGGTGTTATGCAATTGTTTAAATTGTTAAACACTACGGGTTTAAGTATCGGTATTATCATTTTAATTTTAACCGTTTTGTTAAAATTGGTAATATTTCCTTTTAC
>JAYULE010000177.1:0-7464 GCA_043763845.1 Sphingobacteriales bacterium | reverse complement strand
CTTTTAAATAAAGTTTTTCGCTGTTGGTTTTGCCAATTTCGGTTGCCAAAACAGTACCTGAATAATCCCACTTAATATGCGATGCTACATTACCTTGGTTACCAGCCAAAGCAAACGATTTTAGCAATGTATCTACTTTACTCGCTTTAGTTTCTTTATAAAAAATATCTAACCTTGCAGCACCAGATGCTGATGTGTTAAATAAAAACAACCCTCCATTATTAGTAGTTGCTAGTTTGTCTAAACTAATATATAAACCTTTAAAATAGTTGGTAAAATTAATGTTGTTTGATAAAGTGGCCGAATCGGCTTTTAAAAACAGGTTTGTAATAGTTGCTGCATCTAATTTTATGCGTAATTGAGGTATCACTTTCTTAACCGTATCTTTTTTGCCCACAATAATATCGGCAATGGTTAAACTATTTTTAACGTCGGCAACAGAGAATATATTTGATGAACCCAATAAATTAGTTTTATGTGCCCATTGTTTGGTGTTAAAATAAAAGGGTGTGCCGCTGCTTTCGTAAAGTGGTTCGTTAAGTTCTTGCACATCAACTTTATAATTGGTGTTTACGCTATCGCCATAAAATCCTGCAAAAGGTAAAACTAAAATCGCCGAATCTAATACTGCAGATGCATCAAATTTTACTGTTGAGCCGCTTGGTAAAGTTAACGCGGCGGCAATATCTGCTTGGGTGTTACCAAAAACAGGGTCTTTAAAATAGCCTAAAGGGTTATTGGTTTGGTTGTTGGTAGGTATGCTGTCTTCTTTTAACAATTGTGTTTCAAGTGTGCTATCAATAAATACTTGGCTGTTTAAGGCCAAATCCTCATCAACATTTAACCCAATAGTTGTGGGTTTTTTGCAAGCATTAAATATAAAAAGGCTTATCAACATAGTTAATAAGCCAGCTTTTTTAAATGTCATATTTTTATTTTAGGCTAATGATACCAACTCCTCAGACGCTATTTCCTGGTAAAAATTGTTATAGTTTTCCAAATCTAAGGTAGATTCTAGTGCTAGAGTTGGTTTGTCTTGCTTTTTAACAAAGTTTAACACCTCTTCACTTATGCTTTCATCGGCAATAACAACAGCATCTGAGAAAGATATAGCGGCTAAATCTAAAGCTAAATTAGTTGCCAGTTTATAAGGTTCGGTATCGGTTGGGTTCATCCCTTTCATAGTTGCTTTAGTAGCAAACTCGTTACCTAAAGATTCGGTAAAAGTGTGTTGGTAAACCGAGTAAACAACTTTACATTCTTTAAAAGTAGGATCGTCTTTGTAATTTGTTTTTAGGTAAGCGGGTATTAAAGCACTCATCCAACCATGGCAATGCACCACATCTGGTGCCCAACCTAATTTTTTTACGGTCTCTAAAGCTCCTTTGCAAAAAAAGATTGCTCTTTCGTCATTATCCGCATAGAATTTGCCTTTAGCGTCATTAAATGCAAATTTCCTTTGAAAATAATCTTCATTATCTAAAAAGTAAACCTGCATACGAGCAGCAGGTATTGATGCAACTTTAATAATTAGCGGGTTATCGTCCTCGTTAATTATAATGTTCATACCGGAAAGCCTAATAACCTCGTGTAAGCGGTTACGGCGTTCGTTAATACTGCCAAAGCGGGGCATTAAAATACGAATTTCGTATCCTTTTTCTTGCATTGCTTGAGGTAGTTTTCGTGTAATTTCCGAAATCTTTGTCAGCTCTAAAAATGGCGACATTTCGTGTGTGATAAACAAAAGCTTGGTTTTTCCCATCTCCGTACTCGTAGTTAAGTTTTTGTTAATGAAGTATTTTACAGGGTGCAAATGTAGTGAAAATATTACAATTTTTCAAAGGTTATAAAATAATGGTTTTGTTATAAGGAAGTTATTGTTCACATTTGCGCAAATTTTTATTTTATTGCAAGTTTTTAAAACCAAAACCGCTATTAACAATTTTGTGCTTACACAAAAAGCATTAGGTAAAAGTATGGGTTTGGTGCCTACAATGGGTGCTTTACATGCTGGGCATTTATCGTTACTACAAAAATCTAAGGCTATAAATCATCTTACCATTGCTACCATTTTTGTTAATCCTACACAATTTAACAATCCTAAAGATTTAGAAAATTATCCGCAGCCCATTATTTTAGATATACAAATGCTTAAAAGTGTGGGTTGCGATGTTCTTTTTTTACCCTCGAAAACAGAAATGTATACCGCCGGCGAAATTTGGGATTATAATTTAGGTAGTTTAGCAAATACATTGGAGGGAGCATACCGTCAAGGTCATTTTAAAGGTGTTACACAAATTGTATATAAACTTTTTACAGTTATACCTGCAACAATGGCTTTTTTTGGTCAAAAAGATTTTCAGCAATTTTTAGTGGTTCAGCAAATGGTTAACTTTTTTAGTATCCCAATTAAATTAGAATGCTGCACAATTATTAGAGAAGGTAATGGTTTAGCTATGAGTTCGAGAAATATTCACCTTAGTAACTCGCAGAAAAAGAAAGCCTTAATTTTAATAGAATGCTTATTTTATATTAAACAAAATTTTGCTACCACACAAATAACGCCATTACTTACTAATGCAAAACAAATGTTTATTGGTTTAACCGATGTTAAGCTAGAATATTTAGAAATTTGCGATAAAAATACTTTACAACCTTTGCAGGGTAATAATACCCAAAACGCCATTGCTTTAGTTGCCGCTTTTGTGGGCAACACCCGTTTAATTGATAATATGATTTTAGATTAACTTATACTAAATTATAATTTTTTAGATTTGCAAAATGATTATAGAAGTTCTTAAATCTAAAATTCATAGGGTACGTATTACCCAAGCCGAATTAAATTATGTAGGTAGCATTACTATTGATGCCGACTTGTTAGATGCTGCAAACCTAATACCTAACGAAAAGGTACAAGTTGTAAATAACAATAACGGCCAACGTTTCGAAACTTATATTATTAAAGGTGAAAGAGGAACAGGTATTATTTGCCTAAATGGTGCTTGTGCAAGGTTGGCTCAAATTGGCGATGTGGTAATTATTGTATCCTATGCCCAAATGGAGTTTGAAGAAGCAAAAACCTACCAGCCTTTTTTAGTTTTCCCCGATGAAGACAATAAACTTATTTTATAAAACCCTAATTTGAATTTAACTTTTAAAACGGGTTTAAAATATTTTTTCCTTTTCCTTTTGGGGATATTGGCTGTATACCTAGTTTTTAGAGGGCAAAACCAACAACAAATATTTTCCGAAATTAAAAATGCCAATTATTATTGGGTAACCATGTCGGCAACTCTGGTTTTATTTGCACATTTTGTTAGAGCTTTACGTTGGCAAATGTTAATAAATGCGTTGGGCAAACCAGTAAAAATAAATGCTACATTTTATGCTTTAATGGTGGGTTACTTAGCCAATTTGGCATTTCCACGTTTGGGCGAGGTTAGCCGTTGCGGAGTACTAACCAAAAAAGTAAACCTTAGTTTTACTCAACTTTTTGGTACCGTTATTACCGAACGTTTAATTGATTTATTAAGTTTATTATTGGTAACGTTATTTACAATTGCGCTACAATTTCAACTTATATTTGTGTTTTTAAAACAATTGCTACAATCAACTACATTTAATTTTATTGTGTTTTTAATTGTTTTGGCTTCACTTTTTATTTTGTTTGTTTTAGTTTATTGGTTTATTAAAAAAAACGATACCCATAAATGGGTAATAAAGGGTTTAAGTTTTTTATATGATTTAAAAAAAGGGCTATCTTCTATTTTAAAATTAAAAAACCCCTGGCTTTTTGTTGCTTATACAGTATTAATTTGGGGGCTGTATATATCTTCGGTGTATGTTGCTTTTTTTGCTTTGCAAGCAACAAGCCATTTAGGCCTATCTGCTGCTTTTTGCGTAATTGTATTTGCTAGTTTGGGTATGATAGCGCCCGTACAAGGTGGTATTGGTGCTTTTCATTTTATGGTTACCAAGGCATTGCAATTTTATGGTATAAGTGGTGCAAGTGGCATAACTTTGGCTACACTTATGCATTCGTCGCAAACTATTATAATTGTTGGGTTTGGTTTTTTAAGTTTATTTTTGATTTTAAGGAAGCCACGGGCTATGGGCAGCGAGCCTCGGGCTTTCGGGCAACGGGCTGTTTGAACCCTACTGGCAACCAGCTTTGGGCGGTTTACTTCTAGTGAGTAAATTGCTTTGGGCAACAAGCTTCGGGCGGTTTACTTAGATAATATTAAATAATATAAACAGGACATAATTAAAATCACTTTTATATGCAAAACTTAGAAATTATAAAATCTAAAATCTTTACACTCCCAACAATTTATCATCAACTAAATATTTGGCGGTTTTTGCAGCAAAAAATAGTTTTTACAAATGGCTGTTTCGATATTTTGCATTTAGGCCATATAGATTATTTAAGCAAAGCAGCCGATATGGGCACTAAGTTGGTAATTGGTTTAAACTCTGATGCATCAACCCAGAAATTAAAAGGCAATACCCGCCCAATAAACAATGAGCTTAGCAGAAGCCATTTATTAGCCTCACTTTTTTTTGTTGATGCGGTAATTATTTTTGACGAAGAAACCCCAACTAACCTTATAAACCATGTTAAACCCAATGTATTAGTTAAAGGTGCTGATTATACAATCGAACAAATTGTAGGGGCAGATGTTGTAATTAACAATGGTGGAGAGGTTGCAACGGTTGCATTTATAGAAGGTTACTCAACATCGGCAATAGAAAAACGAATTATTGATGCTCACAAAATTTAAATTTTGTGATGTGAATTTTTGTTTTTTTTTGTTTAAAACTTCTTTAAATTAAAACTCCGAGTAGTCTACATGCCCTTGATTTAAAAATCAATTGTTTAAAAGCTCATTTTGAAAGCATTAGCTTTTACCCCTAATGTGCCTATTTTTGCATAAAATAAACTGCCACTTAAAGGGTATTTTTCCAATTCTGCGGCACTCATATCTACACGAGCTGTGGTAATATATAGGATATCCAAATTTGATCCGCCAAAGGCACAAGAAGTAACTTTTGGAGCAGGAATATTTATTTTGTGTAAAATTTCGCCAGTATTTGGATTAAAACAAGCAACGGCAAAACCATCCCAGAGGGCAACCCAAAGCATACCTTGGTTATCAATTGTCATTCCATCTGGGTAACCTAATTTGGGGTTTATGGCAATAATTTCGGTTCGGTTGTTAATGTTTCCAGTTAATAAATCATAATCGAAACAAGAAATATTGCTGGTAGTTGTATCAATGTAATACATTTTTGTGTCATCGGCATTCCAAGCAATCCCGTTAGAAATAGTAGTTTTCAATACTTCTGGCTTTAATTTAAAATTGTTTTGTAAACTGTATAAAACACCTGCTTCTTTTTTAGCATTTAAATCCATTGTGCCCACCCAAAAGCGACCATTTTTATCGCATTTTCCATCATTAAAACGCAAACTGTTTGTTTCAAATTGTGGTGTTTGTAGCTGGTACACAATTTTGCCAGTATGTATATTTAAGGTAATTAAACCGTCCTCTAATGCCACTAAAACATTTTCACTATCAATGGGAACTACGGTACCGGGTCTTTTAAATACATTAAAACAGGTATTAGTTTTTTGGGTAGGATTGTAAATATTTACCGTTTTGCCGTTAATATCAACCCAGTATAAAAGTTGGGTTTGGCTATCCCAAATTGCACCCTCGCCCAGTTGGGCTGGTGTGTGTAGTAATAAGGTTGCATTGGTTTGGAGCATTGTTTGGAGTGCTATTTTAGGTTTTTTAATTGTAATTAAATTTTTTATATCACAATTTATAAATGTGTTATTATTAAAATCATGTATTTGATAATCAACTATATGAAATTTATTATTAAGCTCGATTATTAAAACATTGTTTATTATATTTTTGATTATGATTTGGGCGTTTCCTGCCTGCCGGTAGGCAAGGTAACACGCCGTTTGCTGTATCTTTTTTTATTTGTCTATCCCCCCGACCCCCAAAGGGGGAGATTCGGCGAAAAAAAAGGATGCCACTACCGTCGTTAACGCTTTAAAATCGAAAATAACATTGATTTACAGCAAATTATACTATAGTTTAATAATCAAACTCAGGTTATCAGTGGTTTTTATTTTAAAATTGGCTTGTTTTTAAATCCATAATAAAAGTTTTACCTACTTTTAAATAGTGTTATTACTACCAGTATATTTTTAATTCACACCGCGTTTAAATTTATTGCATTTGTGAATTTTTAAGATTGATAGAATTTTTCGATTGCATTTGTGAATTTTTAAGATTGATAGAATTTTTCGGCGGCTATTTTTTACCATAAATTATTTAAATAGTTGAGCAATATGTGTCATACTCATAAACATTTTATCGGTATCGGGTATTTTTATAAACCCATATTTTAAATAAAAATTTATAGCCACATCATCAATAGGGTTAACAATTACAGCCATTGAGGCAATTGTAAAACTAGTAGAGTAACTTCTTTTTAAAGCATCTATTAACAAGGTTTCGCCTAATCGCTGGTTATTATATTTTAAATCTCTTGCCAACCGTCCCAGTAACGTTACGGGTAGGTTTTGGTACGATGGCGGAAGTTTGTTTTTTATATCATCAGCTACAATTTCTCTATCAATGCTTGAGTTAGAAAGCGTATAATATCCTTTAACTTGGTTATTATCAAGCATCACAAAACAAGCAGCTAAATGCCTTTTTATATCTTGTTTAGCTTGTTTGTGCAAATAGGTATCTAACATACTTGTACCACAAAAAAAATTGCTTTTTTGATGACTGCTCTCTAAAAGAACCGTTACATAACTCATTTACTATCATTTGTTTGATTATAAATCTTAACCGCATTTAATAAAGCATTATTGGGTTTAGTAGGATTAATTATTTCGTTAAAAAATAATTGCTGGCCTTTTTTTGATAATGAAATTTTGCTGTTTTGCTCTACTATTTTATTGGCTTTTTCTTGTACAGAAGCAACTACAAAATCTGTTAAAGACCGGTAACCACCAATGTTTGCAGCATATTCAAAAAAATCTTTTTGTGCTTTTGATAACTTTGCATCAAATCTTGCTTTTTCTAATGTTTGCATATTTTCTATAAAATTTAACTGCGGCAAAGTACGTATATATAACGTAAATTAAAATTATATTTAAATCTTAAACCCGCAACCAAACACCTACTTCCCTTCTAACATTTTTTCTAGTGCAAACATTTCATCTCTAAATCTGGCGGCAGCCAAAAAATCCATTTCTTTGGCGGCGGTTGCCATTTGTTTGCGGGTGTTTTCTATGGCTTTTTTAAGTTCGGGTTTGCTCATGTATTGCACAATTGGGTCTGCGGCTATGGTGGTTTCCATGTTGTCAACATAAGCCCTTTGTATGCCTCCTTTAAAATCAACTACCGATGTTTGCTCAATAATAGCCTCTCTACTTTT
>JAYULE010000176.1:0-2137 GCA_043763845.1 Sphingobacteriales bacterium | reverse complement strand
TGTTAATTTTTAAAGATAAATTTTGGATAGGCGCATCGTACCGTACTGGCTTAAATATTAAGGTAGAGAATTACAGCCAAGGGCAAATGTTAAGTAGTTTAAATTCAATTTCGGGCGTAGTACAGTTATTTGTTACGGATGAATTAAGGGTGGGTTACTCATACGATTATGGCCTTAACAGCCTAAAAAACCAACAAAGCGGGGCCCACGAAATTACAATTGGTTTAACCTTACCACGCAAAAACCAACGCATATTAAGCCCACGCTTCTTTTAATTACAGCAAATAATTTTTATCTAAAGTTTTTTAACATCAAATAAAATGAACAAAAAATACCTAGGTTTTATTTTAGTATTTATTCTAGCAATATCAAACATAACTTTACTTTACGGCCAAGATGGCGATGATTTTCAGAAAAAAGCCGATAAAGACTACGCATCGTACAATTACAAAGCAGCCAGCGAAATGTATGTGCAGCTAGCACAAAACAAAGTATTTAAGGTAAGAAATTTAACCCGATTAGCAGACTGTTATGTAAAGTTAAATAATACCCAAACTGCCGAAAAAATTTACGAACAGTTAACCCGATTAACACCAAACAATCCTGATATATTAAAATCTTATGCAATGGTACTTAAGTCTAATGCTAAATATTTGGAAGCCAAAAAAGTTTTTATAGGTTATATTGTAGCATCTAATGATACAACTTCGGTAATAAACAATTTAATAGGTTGCGATTCGGCAATTACTTGGATGGCCAAACCAACAACACATAAAATTGTAAATCAAAATGCTGTAAATACCAACCTATCAAACTTTGGTGTTTTTGCCAAAAATAAAAAAGCATATTTTGTTACCGAAACAAAGCCAACTTCAAAAAAGAATCAATATAAACGCACTGGTAACTCGTTTCTAAAAATTTACAAAGCCGATATTGGTAAAGATTTTTCAATTACCAACCCAAAACCAGATAGTTCAATTTACAATACCGAGAAATACCACACTGGCCCACTAATTACCAATAAAACAGGCGATAAAATTTATGTTACCACCAACCACGAAGGAAAAAAAGGTAAAAAAGTTAAAGAAAACAAAATTAGGTTTAGAAACAATAATCTGGAGTTATACATTTATACACTTAAAAATGGTAATTACACTTCCGAGGCTTTTAAATACAATAATGTAAAATTATACTCGGTTGGGCAAGCTGCATTAAGTAGCAACGAACAAACGTTATACTTTACATCAGACATGCCTGGCGGTTTTGGTGGAACCGATATTTGGTTTAGCAACTTAAATAGCGATGGTAAATGGGATAAACCTCAAAACGCGGGTAGTGCAATAAATACATCGGCAAGCGAAATGTTTCCAACAATCACCGCCGATACTTTATTTTTTGCCAGTAATGGGCATATTGGTATGGGTGGCTTAGATATTTTTAAAGCTACTGGGAGTAAAGCAAATTGGGTAAGCGTAACAAACCTTAAATACCCAATTAATTCATCGGTGGATGATTTTTCTTATTCAATTTACAGCATAACTCAAGATACAACAAACGGTTACCTATCATCAAACCGTTTGGTTGGTTATGGCAGCGACGATGTTTTTGCGTTTACATTTATTAAAGAAAAACCACCAGTTTTTGCAGTGCAAGGTAAAATATTGAAAAAACCTACAACTGTTTCGCTGCCAGGTACCAAGGTATCGCTGTACGAAAACGGTATTAAAATAATTGATAATGTGAGTACAAACCCCGATGGCAGCTACTTATTTAACCTAAAGCCCGAGACAGATTATGCTTTAATTGCAAAAAAACAAAAATTCCAGTCCGATTCGATTTTGTTAAGCACTAAAGGGTTAAAAAAATCACAAATTTTTACGGTTGATCTAAGTTTAGATTCTTTGTTTGAAATTGATAAAATTATTAATCTTGCCAATATTTACTATGATTTTGATAAAGATAATATAAGACCAGATGCAGCAAACGTACTTGATGGTTTAGTACAAACCATGTTAGATAATCCAACTTTAAAAATCGAATTGAGGTCGCATACCGATAGCAGAGCTAATGATAGATACAATCTTAAACTTTCGCAGCGTAGGGCAACTTCGGCCGTTAACTACATTGTTGGGCGTGG
>JAYULE010000175.1:0-30845 GCA_043763845.1 Sphingobacteriales bacterium | reverse complement strand
TTGAGGTCGCATACCGATAGCAGAGCTAATGATAGATACAATCTTAAACTTTCGCAGCGTAGGGCAACTTCGGCCGTTAACTACATTGTTGGGCGTGGCATAAACTCAAAAAGAATTACTGCAAAAGGCTATGGCGAAAAAATATTGGTAAATAAATGTAAAAATAATGTTGAATGTACAGATGAAGAGCATCAAGCCAACAGACGTACCGATTTTAGAATATTAAAGTTCTAATTTTAAAGGGAAAAACTTTAATGCGAAGTGTTTTGATACATTTCGCATTTTTTTTTGCTGCAATTTTTTTTGCTTATTTGATTTATTTTTTATTTATAATTGATAATCTAATACAACTTTAAAAACGAATAGAACAAAATGCTATCAATCCAAAACATTACCAAACATTACGCCCAACATACGGCTTTAAATAAGGTAAGTATGGAGGTTGCAACTGGTCAAATATTTGGCTTATTAGGGCCTAATGGTGCGGGCAAAACATCGTTAATTCGTATTATTAACCAAATAACCGCACCCGATGCTGGGGAAATTTTTTTTAATGGTACAAAACTAAATCAAACCCATATTAGTAAAATTGGTTACTTGCCCGAAGAGCGTGGCCTGTACAAGAAAATGGAAATTGGAGAGCAATTAATTTACTTAGCTCGCCTAAAAGGTTTAACCCGAGCGGATGCACTAGCCAAAACAAAATATTGGTTTACCAAAATGGAAATGGAAAGCTGGTGGAAAAAAAAGGTTGAAGACCTATCTAAAGGAATGCAGCAAAAAGTGCAGTTTGTAGCATCTATTTTACACCAACCCGAGCTAATTATTTTAGACGAACCTTTCTCGGGATTTGATCCTGTAAATGCCGAGGTTATTAAAAACGAAATTTTAGAACTTAATAAACAAGGTGCAACTTTAATATTCTCAACCCACCGTATGGAATCGGTTGAAGCACTTTGCCAACACATTGTACTACTTAATAAATCTCACAAAATATTAGATGGCAACCTAAATGACATCCGCAACAGCTACCGTAATGGCAGTTTTAAAATTATGGTTGATAAACCGCTTATCCAAACCAATTTCGATAATTTTGAAATTTTAAAAGCCACTTCTGTAAATAATAATGAGGAATACCACATTAGATTAAATGAAGCAGCAAATTTAAATCAGGTATTGCTATCAATTATTCCGCAAGCGCAAATAATTAGTGTTCAAGAAATTATACCATCTATTAACGATATATTTATCGAAAAAGTAAACCCAAATACGGTAAGTTATGCGTAAAGTTTTTTTAATTATAAGCCGCGAATATTTATCAAGAGTGCAAAAAAAATCATTTTTAATAATGACTTTTTTAGTGCCCACGTTAATTATAGCAATGTATGCTGTTATTTTTTTAATTTTTGTAAAGGGAGATAATGATGTGCAACAGGTTAAAGTATTAGATAAAAGTGGGATATTTAACAATCATTTTAAAAATCAAAAAAACCTTAACTTCAACTACATTGATGCTTCTTTTATTAAAGCTAAAAAAGATTTGAATAACGATAAAGAAAGCTTTTTACTTTATATTGATGCCAATTATACAAAAAACGGAAACATTCAAATACTATCGCAGAAAAAGCCAGGTTTAAATTTGATAAATGATATTGAAAACCAAATGCAAACCATTTTACAAACGCAAAGGCTATTAGCTGCAGGTATTGATACTGCTGTTTTAAACCAAGCAGTGGCCCAACTTAGCATTACCGCAAAGCATATATCAGATGAAGGGGAAAAAAATACCAGTATTGGTGCAACTGCAATAATTGGATTTGTTACTTCTTTTTTAATATACATGGCATTGTTTATTTACGGGGCGCAAGTTATGCGTGGAGTAATAGAAGAAAAATCAAATCGAATTATCGAAGTTATTGTATCATCGGTAAAGCCTTTTCAGCTTATGTTGGGTAAAATTTTAGGAATTGGTGCTGTTGGTTTAACTCAGTTTTTATTGTGGATAATACTTTCTACAAGTTTAAGCACTGGTGCAAGTTTTATATTGGTAAACGATGGTGGAAATATAAAAGATAAAATCACCCAAAAAAGTGTGACAAAAAATGCTGAGAATACAGTGAATGAACTCCCAGATAATCCTATTAACAATGTAATAAAAGCTATTGATACTTTAGATTTTGTTTATATAATTAGTTGCTTTTTGTTTTATTTTATTGGTGGATATTTAATTTATAGTGCATTATTTGCTGCTGTTGGCTCGGCAGTTGATAACGAAACCGAAACCCAACAATTTATGCTCCCTATTACTTTGCCTCTAATTTTTACATTTATAATTGGGATGAATGTGATTATAAACAATCCCGATAGTTCGTTAGCATTTTGGTTATCTATTATTCCGTTTACATCGCCCATAGCAATGATGATACGTATACCCTTTGGCGTACCAAATTGGCAGTTAGCGCTTTCTGTGGTTTTATTGGTAGCAGGTTTTGTGTTTACCACTTGGGTAGCATCACGCATTTACAGGGTAGGTATTTTAATGTATGGCAAAAAGGTATCTTACAAAGAACTGGTTAAATGGTTTTTTTACTAAGTATATTTATTTTTTTGTTAGCTTAATGCTGTAAAGTTTTAGTTGGTATTTGTATTTCTCTAAAATATATTAAATTTTTAAAATACGCCTTTTACATTTTTGCTATCAATTTTAAAAATTAAATATTCACTATAACATAATTTTATAACTTAGGTTTTTAAAACCAATATAACATAACATTCTATTTTAAACCAAACTTAAATTTAAGCATAAACTCTTTACTAAATATTTTAATACAATGTGTTTATTAAAAAAAGCAACCATCTGTTTATTTACAATTTTTTTATTATTTATTGCAACCCACGCCTATGCTAAAGATATTTATGTATGGGCAGCAAATACCCAAAAGGGCGATGGTAGTTTAGAAAATCCGTTTAAAACCATACAACAAGCTGCAGATGTTGCCCAACCGGGAGATGTAGTAAATATTAAGACTGGTGTTTACCGTGAAGAAGTAAAGATGACTAAAGATGGAGTAACCTACCAATCTTACCAAAACGAAATAGTAACGATAAATGGTACCGAGGTGCTTAAAAACTGGACTCAACTTCCTAATAGTGCGGTTTACCAAACCACTATGGATTTTAATGCACCCAATAACGAAAGCCTTCGCCACCCAAGTAATCAGTTATTTGTAAACCGACAAATGATACAATATGCCCGCTGGCCCGATCAAACATCTAACAATCTTTGTATTCCTACCGATGCGATTGTACAAGAAATAAGTGCTGAAGGTAACTTAGCAACTTTTACAGTATCAAGTTTTAACGAACCTGATGGCCGTTGGGTGGGTGCAACAATTTTTTTAAACCTATCTATTGGTGGTAACGATGGTATAGGATGGACAGGCGTGGTTACCGCAACCAGCAAAGCAGAACATACCATTACCTTTAACTTTAGAGAAAGGCCTAGGTTAGCCAACGGCCCTTTTCAAATGGGAGAACGAACAGAATTTTATTTATTTAACCCCACAAAAGCTGGTGTTGAAGCAACAGGTGGGGTGGCCGCTTTACTAAGCCCTGGCGAATGGTGGAAAACCGGCAATATAATTTATGTACATACACCCAATGGTTTAGCGCCAAATAATGATACAATAAGCGGAACAAATACGGTAGAAGCTAAAAAAAGGGACTTTGCTTTTTCTAGCAGTAGCAGCACCGATAACAGAAGTAGCTATACCATACGCAAATTAAATTTGTTTGGTTGCACCATATCAACCGATGTAAAATCTAATTCCCGAATAAATGTAATTGTTGAAGATGCCCATGATATTACTTTGGATGGTTTAACGGCAAAGTATTTAACCCATTTTACAAACTCGGGAGGTAATTGGCAAAGCCAGTGGTATGGGCGGTCGGGTTTTGTAGTTAGTGGGCGCAATAACGTGATTAAAAACTGCGATATTAAATATGCCGCAGGGCCTGGCATTTGTTTGCTTGGCGTAGGCAATAAAATACTAAACAACACCATATCAGAGGTGAATTATACATGCAGTAATGCTGGCGCAATTAGTACTTCGTATGTTTGTATTGATGGAGAAATAGGCTACAACACTATTTTTAACACCACGGTAATGGCCATTAATTTTGGTGGACTTACCAACTCCGATCCTAATAAAAAGGGTATAGCTCGCATTCACCATAACCGTATATACGATTGCTTGTTGCGTAGTAACGATAGTGGGTACATTGATGCAACAGGGCTGGAAGGTAATTGGGGCCGTATAGACCATAACTTAATTTATAAAACCTTTAGCCCAAATAGAACCCCTTATGCAGCTTATGCAATTTATTTTGATTTTAATCCAGGCCAATGGTTTGTAGATCATAATGTGGTTTATGGCATGTACGAATCATTGTTAATAAATACATCGCCATACTTATCAATTTACAACAACACATTTATTAGCCCTCTTAATGGTCAAGTAAACATTGGCGATTGCTGTAATGATGGCATTGCCGATACCATACGTAACAACATATTTAGTAGCCCTTTTAATTCTTCTTCACTATCAAGAGCAGTACAAACCAATAATTTATTTAATGCCAATGTAAATGCCAGCTCATTATTTGTAAACGCACCCCAACGAAATTATCAACTAAAAAATACTGCCACCAATGCCATAGATAAAGGCGTAAATTATTTTTTATTTAACGATCCGTATATCGGAAATGTAGATTTAGGAGCATTTGAATTCGGAAAACCCGGCTGGGTAGTTGGTCCTACAACAAATTTACCACCAACCATCACTCCAAACAGTGGCGATTTAATTGATAGTGCTACCGTAAATATTAAAACCGAAATTACTGGCGAACACGTAACTATTAGATATACCATAAATGGCAGCACACCAAATTTAAATTCTACGTTATTTACCCAACCATTTACCATAACCGATAGTATATATATAAAAGCAATAGTATTTGTTGATAGTGTTGCAGTTACCGAAGTAGCAACAGCAAATATTTACGTTACCCAGCGTAAAAACATACCTCCTTTAGAGGTTTTAATATCACAGCCTACAGGCAATTATACCGTTCAAACTTTTGTAATACTTAGTACAGTGGGTACCGATCTTAACGAAATAAGATACACTTTAGATGGTAGCAACCCCACTAAAAACTCAACCTTTTACACTGGTAGTCCAATTTTTGTTAATGAAAGCCTAACTATTAAAGCAAAAGCTTTTAATAAACTTGTAGTAAGCGAAATTGCTACATCTGTAATTACCATAATTGGCCCACCGGTTACCATATCGCCAAATGGTGGCGTTATTGATGGCCAAACAGCAGTAAATTTAACTACACAATTTCGCGAAGGTGTTATTTATTACACTATAGATGGTAGCATACCTACATCAGCATCAGCGGTATATAGTAATCCTATAAACGTAGTTTCTAACACAACTATTAATGCAATTGGTATTGTAAACAATAAAATTAGTGCGGTGGCAACAGCAACATTTATAACCTCCAGTTTGCAAAATGTGTTAATAAATCCTAACGGGGGGGCTTTTGTTGATAATGTTGATGTAAGCCTTAGTTCGGGTTTACCCAATGCAACTATATATTACACTTTAAATGATGAAACGCCCACTGCCAACTCAACACTTTATACCAACCAACCCATAAAAATAGAGAATACTCGAAAAATAAAATCGGTAGCCATCGTAAACGGATTAATTGGTAATGTATCCGAGGCGCTATTTACTATTACAGGTCCAAATGTTGTTATATTGCCCGCATCGGGCATACAAACCGATGTTTTTAATTGCACATTAGCATCGGTAAACGGTGCAGCAATTTATTACACCCTTGATGGAAAAACACCCACATCAGCATCTACTCTTTATATAGCACCTATATCCATCAGCTCTTACACTACTCAAATAAAAGCAATTGCAATACGTAACCAAAATGTTGGCGAAGTTAGCGAAGTTAACTACACCATTACTAAACCAACATTAACCATTACCCCAAATGGGGCAACCGCACAAAAAGAAGTAAGTGTAAGTATTGCGAGTAGTTTGCCCAACTCTGTAATTTATTATACGTTAGATGGTACAATACCTACAGCATCATCATCAGTTTACACCATACCATTAAAACTTAAAAGTAACGTTACCCTTAAAACTTATGCAGTAAAAGGCCAGTTGCAAACAGATGTTACAGATGCTGTATTTAATATAACTTTAGATACCAAGTTAATTACGCTATACCCTAACCCCGCAACTAATGGGCAATTTTCTTTACGTTTTAACAGGCCACAACAAGGCCAAAAAGTACAATTTTTGATTTATAATTATTTAGGAAAATTGATATTCAAAAGAAATGTAACAATGAATAGTTTCGCTGCACAAGATGAAGCTTTTAATCTTCCGTTTTTAAAGCCGGGTAACTATTTTATTAAATTAAAAACTATATCGGCACATATTAATAATTTGGTAAACGAGGATCTTAGGTTATTAGTAAAATAGCTTAACTTTTATTTACTAATAATTAGTGTGATTGTTAGTAACCTGAGTTCGATTATTAAACTAAAGTGTAATTTGCTGTAAATCAATGTTATTTAAGATTTTAAAGCGTTAACGGCAGTAGTGGCATCCTTTTTTTATCCCCCTTCCCCCAAAGGGGGTACACGTTAAAAATCCCCCTGGGGGCTGGGGGGATAAAAGATATAGCGGACGGCGTGTTAAAACGCCCTAATCATTACAAAAACAGTATTTATTAATCGAACTCAGATTATTAATTCAAAAGAGTTGAAAAAAAGTTTATATGACCTCTTTAAATTACATAAAAGTATTTTACGCCGCATCTTCTTCCGCCAACTCCAACTTAGCATCGGCAATTACTTTGGCATTTGCAATAACTTCGGCATCGTCTTTTTCTATCCTTAGGTTTTGTACAATGTGTTTTTGCCTATCGGGCGTGTTTTTGCCCATATAATATTCAAGAAGGTTTTTTATTTTTACATCGGCCGATAGGATAACGGGGTCTAAGCGAATATCTTTACCAATAAAGTTTTCAAACTCGTCGGGCGATATCTCACCTAAACCTTTAAACCTTGTAATTTCGGGTTTTGCCCCTAGTTTATCAATAGCTAAAACACGCTCTTCATCGCTATAACAATAAATAGTTTCCTTTTTATTACGAACCCTAAATAATGGCGTTTGCAAAATAAATACGTGACCAGTTTTTACCAAATCCGGAAAAAATTGCAGAAAGAAAGTCATTAACAACAGGCGTATGTGCATCCCATCCACATCGGCATCGGTGGCAACCACAATATTGTTGTAACGCAAACCATCCAACCCATCTTCAATATTTAAGGCGTGTTGTAAAAGGTTAAATTCCTCGTTTTCGTACACCACTTTTTTGGTTAAACCAAAAGCGTTTAAGGGCTTACCTTTTAAGCTGAAAACGGCTTGTGTTTGTACATTGCGGGCTTTGGTTATCGATCCCGAAGCCGAATCTCCCTCGGTAATAAACAGAGTTGTGTTTTTACGGGTTTCTTCGTCTTTTTTATCATCGTCTAAATGTGCCTTGCAATCTCGCAGTTTGCGGTTGTGTAGCGATGCTTTTTTTGCCCTATCGTTTGCCAGTTTTTTAATGCCGGCAATATCTTTACGTTCCCTTTCCGATTGTAAAATGCGTTTCATTAGCGCATCGGCAGTTTCGGGGTTTTTATGGAGGTAATTATCAAGCTCTCGTTTTATAAAATCGTTTACAAACGTTTTTACCGAAGGCCCATACGGACCAATGTTTATAGAACCCAGCTTAGTTTTAGTTTGCGACTCGAAAACAGGTTCTTGCACCCTTACCGAAATTGCAGCAACCATACTTGCCCTAATATCCGATGCATCGTACTCTTTTTTATAAAACTCGCGGATGGTTTTTACCACCGCTTCCCTATACGCTTGCTGGTGTGTGCCGCCTTGGGTAGTGTGCTGGCCGTTTACAAACGAATAATATTCTTCGCCATATTGTTGGCCGTGGGTAATGGCAAGTTCAATATCATCGCCTTTTAGGTGAATAATGGGGTAACGGTTAGCTTCGGCATCGGTATTACGTGTTAGTAAATCAAACAAGCCCCGTTCTGAAAAATATTTTTGGTTGTTAAAATTTATGGTTAGGCCAGTGTTTAGGAAAACGTAATTCCAAATCATACTTTCAATAAACTCGGGTATGTATTTAAAATTACGGAAAATACTTTCGTCGGGAATAAAGGTTATGCTGGTTCCGTTGCGTTGTGTGGAATCGGTTTCGGGCAAATCGTTGGTTAAAACACCTTGCTCAAACTCGGCTTTTTTGGTACGGTTATCTCGGTACGATTGTACTGTAAAACTCCCCGAAAGGGCATTTGTAGCTTTTGTACCCACACCATTTAAACCTACCGATTTTTGGAAAGCGCTAGAATCGTACTTGCCGCCAGTATTTATTTTTGATACACAATCTATCACTTTTCCTAACGGGATGCCACGACCATAATCGCGTATAGAGACTTTATGGTCGCTTACGTTAATATCAATTGTACGGCCAGCACCCATCACAAACTCATCAATAGAGTTGTCCATAATTTCTTTCAGTAGCACATAAATACCATCATCGTAGGCGGTACCATCGCCCAGTTTGCCTATGTACATACCCGGGCGTAAGCGAATGTGCTCTTTCCAGTCTAGTGATTTTATGCTATCGTCGTTGTAGTTTACGGGTGTGGCCATGAGGGGGGGATTAATTCTATTTTTTAAAAATCTTAACCGAAAAACTATTTGGATGTTTATAATCAAATACAGGTTCTGGATTTCCGTTTTTTAACAAAGCCGCATTGGCTCTTTGTACGCCAAAATTAAAACGGTTTACATAGCCTAAATTATAGGCGACTTCGGCAATAGTGGGGTTTCTGTAATCCTTTTCTTGCGGAAAATTTTCGGGGCGAGCTTTGCCATATAACCCTCCAGCGTTAGATATTTCAATTCTATCACTAAACTCATAAAATTTTATTGCGGCATTAGATTGGTAATCTCGATGTATAATGGCATTATATAATAATTCTTTTAAAGCCGATAATGGATAGGTATATTGATGTTCTTCACCAATATTGTGCAACACTTTTTTAATTAACTGCGATTTAATAAAATCTTCCATTACCCGCATTTGGGTGGTTAAATCGCCTTCAAACCTATGTTCGTATTCAAAATCACTTGCTCCATCGTTTCCTGTAAACCTAACATATTGTACGGCAGCACCAGGTATAAAAAAACTAGGATTTTTACCAAACAATATTATTGCGGCATTGGTGGGGCAGTTTGCTTTTAAATCGTAAAATTTCAAAGAAGCCAATTGTTCTTTAATTTCTCGTCCGTTTAATGCCAATGTTTCCTCATCTATTGCGGTTGGTAAATAAGAAAGTTTAAAAATTTCTAAGTTGATATCCTCCAAAGTGCTGCTGTAACAGGGTAAGGTATCGTAAGATATTGCAAACGAACTTCGTTTTTCGCTTAATATTCTCTCTTCGGATATGTTTGCAAAATCTTTACGTGGTCCTATGCGTATGTAAACCCTTCCTTTATACCTAACCGGGGGCTGAAAACTGGGTATAACCTCGGCAACGGCTACAAAGCCATCATCATACTCGAAACCAGCAACTGTAATAACTGGGGGTGGCACAATTCGACCGTCTGTTCTAAACGACATTAGGGTTTGTAATATTTGTTCATCTACGGGTAAGCCCGATTTTGTGCCATCATCGTTTACCCCAACAATTAAATAACCTGGCTTTTGATGATTTGGAAAATCATTAGCAAAAGCACATAAGGCTTCGCCAAACTTATCTTTATTAGCAACAGAAACTGTTTTTTCAACTCTATCTTGTTCTAATTCTACTAAAAATTTATCTAACTCATTTTGGGAAATCATAATGCAAATTTTATTTTTTTGTAAAAAAATTTAAATGTACAATCATTACAACTGAAGAGTCAATTTTAAATGCCCACCCAACCCTTGCTGAATTATTTTCATTAGTGTAGAAAGGCGAATGTCGGTCGAATTATTTTCAATGCGTGAGATGTATGATTTATTTGTTCCGCATTTATCGGCTAATTCTGCTTGGGTTAAACCAAGCTTAGTTCTTGCCTCTTCAAGCAAAACACCAAGTCTAAATGCTTCAAATTGTTGTTCCCATTGTTCACGGTTGGGTTGTCCTTTTTCACCATACTTTTTGTCGAGTATTTGGTCTAATGTAGTGATATTGCTTTTTGTTTTACTCATGGTTTTTTCTAGATTTTGGAATTCGTGAATCTGCTATTTCATTTTGATATTCCTCCATTATTCTAATTGCTTTTTCTAGTTCTTGCTTTGGTGTTTTTTGAGTTTTCTATTGAAAAGCATTTCCAAGAATTACCAAATTTCCTTTCTCGAAAAAAGAAAAAATGCGATAAATGTTTCCTCTAAGTCCAATTCGTATTTCATAAAGTCCTTTTGTACCTTCTAAATGCTTGAAATATTTTTCTGGAACCTGTTGAGTTACCCTAATTAAGTTTAGTGTCCACTCAATTTTGGTTTGTACGTTTTCGGATAATTTCTCGTAAAAATCCAAAAAATAAGTTTTATATGCTATTACTTGTCTAATGTAAACCACCCTACAAAGTTAACTATTCAGACAACTTTAGCAAATTTATTTATTTTGATTTTACAAGAATTTGTATGTTCGTTTTTTGCAAATTCAATTGTTGGCATCTATAAAAAATTCATTTTCTTAGTTTCTGTAAAATTTATAGGCATTGGTGTTTAAGGTTAAATTATCGAAAAATAAAGTTATTCCCCAAAAACACCTCGTATTCTTGCTCAATATTATGATGAAAATTTTCGGGTAACCTTGCCCAGTCTCTCAACTCAACCAAAATAGGAATGTTGCTATTTTCTATTTTTTCGCAAAGTTTGGTATAATTTGCAAAAGGCAAAGGTTGTAAATTTTGTGTGCGTAAAACTAAGTCTAAATCGCTGCCATTATGCGCTTTACCATTTACTCGGCTGCCGTAAGCCCACACTTGTATGGGCGTTTGTTCGGTTTCAAAAATGGCAATTAATGCTTGTTTATCTTTTTCGCGAAGAAGCATATTATGTTGGGTTATTTACCACTTCTAAACTTAAAGCCTATGCCTAACTCTAACCTACCTAAGCCTATAAAACTATTTTTATCAAAAGTTTGTCTAATGGTTTTTGTACCATCGTTTACATCTCTATAATTTAAGGTTGATGCCAAGTACGCAATTTGAAACGCTAAAGCTGTATTTTTAGATAAGCCTACATCGTACCCTAAATCTAACATCATACCAAACGAGCTACTTGTTACAGTGTATTTATTATATTCTATAATATCGTCTTTAAAACCTATGTAACCTAAAGCTATGCCCATTAATAAAGCATTTTTTTGATTCTTTGATATTTGTCTAACGCTTAAATAAGGGGCAATAAAATCAATACTAACATTATTGGCTAGGGTACCAAAAACATTTGGTCCACCATTATTGGGTGTAAAAGAAACGTTATTTAAACTGTTAGAGGTCATAAACCTATTGTATTTTAAACCAATGCCTAAGTTTTCTTTTATAAAATAGCTTACATCGGCACCAATACTGTAGCCCGACCGTAAGCCATCGTAATATTCTTTTTCTAATTGATTTTGATTAGGAGAACTCTTAGCTGTTTGATAGCCATATGCAATATTAAGCCCATAACGCCAATGCGAATATTTTTGGTTGTTAAATACTTTATTTGCTGGCAATAAACTTGTTTTGTAAAAATTGTACTTGTATTCTTTTAAATCGGTGATGCTACTAAGTGTGCTGCGTATTTCGTTATTGCGTTTAAAAGTAAAATAAACGTTGTTATATTCAACTTTAGTTATTTTACAATTTATAGAATCGCCAGTATTGGTAAGTACCAAGTCTTGTGCGCTTGCGTTTATAAAACCAGCCAAAAGTGTTAAAATTAATAGTGCTTTTTTCATATTATTTTGGTCTTATTATTTCTTTAATATCGGTTTTATTAATTTGAGTTTCGGTGGTTGTGCCATTTTTAATAAGGGTAAAATAAATTATACCATCGGCTTCGTTTTTAATGTAACCTTTAAAAACTCTACCATCTTTTAAATTTATTTGGTCTAAAAGGTTGTTTTTATTGGCATCTCTGGTTATGCCATCAAACTCTTCTTGGCCAATTTCGGGATTTACCAAAGTTAATTTGGGTGTGCCAACCATTATACCCATACCTACATGACATCTTACAAAATAGGCTTTACCTTTTTCAATAACTATTGGTATTTCAGATCGAGCTTCAGTTGCTGCCCATAAAATTTGAGAACCAAAAGTTTTTACTTTTACGCTTTGTTTGGTATTGTTTCTTACTCGGCATATTACCGAATCGCCAAGGTGAATATCGTAATTAATTATTGCCCCTTGTCCGCCAAAACGGTAAATATTTAAAACGGCGTAATCTGCATTTAACAATGTACTATCAATACCTTCGTTAATATTTAAACTACCAAAATCGTTAATTCGTAAAATATTTACTTTAATACGGTGGCAAACACTAGTCATCATATTAGGAAACAAATGTTCGGTTATTTTTATAGCATTGCCTCCTATTTTACGAGCCTCAATCTTAGCGTTTTCCAAAGCCTCTTCGAAACTGCATTTTAAACCTAATCCACCATACCCAATTTTTACACTCCCAATTACTTCAACATTTGAGGGTAAAACGGTTTTTAAACCAAAAACTTTAACCTCTTCGTTGTAACTAAGGGTAGGATAGGTTTTGGTAACTTGCGTGTTAATTTTTGGGGCACACGCCGATAATAAAAACAAGAAAAATAAAATTGGTGTTAGCGTTTTCATAAAATTTTGTTCAATTAAAATATCGTAACAAAGAAACTTAAAATATTTTGTCAATTTTAAAAATAACAACTACTTTTTCTTAGTACTACTCCTCATATTTCCCTAACCCTACCGCAGGTTTCCACGTACTTTGGGGCTCAAAATAATGCCACAACAAAGCCGATATTTTACGCAACAACACAAAACCGGGGTTATTATGGTCGTAGCTAATATCGGTTTGATTTTTAGTAATAACACAAAAAACATAATCGCCGTGAGGGGCGTTTACCAGCACCACCTCCGACCGTGATTTATCTATTGCGCCCTGTTTAGAAGCAACTTGGTAATAGGGCGGAATTTCTGATAACGCCTCTCCATCCCAGTAAATGTTGCATAAATTTCGGTACATACGCTCACTGGCGGCTTTACTTATTGCTTGCCCATTACGTATTTTTATTACCAAAGTAGCCATTTCTTTGGGTGTGGTAACTCCCCAGCCATACTTTGCGTACATTTCTTCACGGCCAGTGGTGCGGGCGTTAACTCTAGTTTTATTAAAAGCGTTAGTTTGCAGCCAATTATTAATTTTTAAACCACCTACAATTTGTTGTAACCACAGGCTAGCGGCGTTATCGCTTGTAGTTATGCTTAACATTTGCACTTTGCTTAAATTTATTTTTTCGCCATCTTTAAACGAACCCAAAATATCGTCGCCTTCGCGGTACAAACTATCTTTATATACCAATTGTTGGTGATAAGTTAAGTTTCCTTTCTCAATTTCACTAAAAACACCACACATAATGGGCACTTTAATAAGGCTAGCCGTTGGGAAAAGGCTATCGGCATTAATGCTTACCGTTTTACCTGTTTTTAAATTTTTAACGTAAACGCCAACAGTTCCTTTAAAATTAACTATTTGCGAGGTAATTAATTGCTGCAATTTTTTGTCGGTACTTTGCGCAAATAAAGTATTAGAGAATATTAAAACCGAAACAATGGTATAGAAATGTTTTTTCATAGACAAAATGGTATTAAAAAAAATATGTTGTAAGGTAACATTTCTTAATTTTGCATCAAAAATTTATGCAAATTATTCGTTACTTTTTGTTTCCGCTTTCTTTTATTTATGGCTTTATAACGTGGGTTAGAAACAAAATGTATGATTTTGGCGTGTTAAAATCATACACTTTCGATATTCCTGTAATATCGGTTGGTAATTTAGAAGTTGGCGGCAGTGGCAAAACCCCAGCTACCGAATATTTAGTTAAACTTTTAGAAAATAAATTTAGTCTTGCAACCCTTAGCCGTGGATATGGCCGAATAACCAGCGGTTTTAGATGGGTTGATGCTTCGGATAATGCTAGCCTTTGCGGCGATGAACCTTTGCAAATTAAACTAAACCACCCAAATGTTGGCGTTGCCGTTTGCGAGGATAGGGTTAAAGGGGTAAACCGTATAAAAGATACCCACGATTTGGTAATTTTAGACGATGCCTACCAACACCGAGCTATAAATCCAGGCTTAAGTATTTTATTGTTTGATTTTAACCGCCTAAACCACCCTCGTTTTATGTTACCAACCGGCAATTACCGTGAGTTTTTTGGCGGACGAAAACGAGCAGATATTTTGGTGGTTTCCAAGTGCCCAACCACCTTAACCGATACCAATAAGCAATTAATCATTAAGAAACTAAAGCCTATTAACCACCAAAAAGTTATTTTTTCTTTTATCGCTTATGCGGATGATTTGCAACCGTTAACAAAAGGTATTGATAAAATATTAGCCTCAAGCATAACCCAAAAAACGGCTGTGTTAGTGCTTACAGGTATTGCCAAACCGCAACTTTTATTAGATAAAATAAAAGAAATAACGCTTAATATTACACACCACAATTATCCCGATCATCATAATTTTACCTCAAAAAATATACTTAAATTGGTAAACAATTTTAAAGCTTTAAAAGCCGAGCATAAAGTTATTATAACTACACAAAAAGATGCCATACGTTTAATAGATGGTAATTTTGAACAACACTTAAACGATTTGCCCATTTACTATTGGCAAATAAATATGGCATTTGCCGATAATGATAAATTAATTTTAGAAAAAACAGTAGCAAACTATGTTGGCAAGTATTAAAGAATCGGTAAATTTTATACAAAAACGCATTGGCGATTTTAAACCCGAAGTAGGCATTATTTTAGGTACAGGTTTAGGTGGTTTAGTATCCGAAATTGAGGTTGAGTACCAATTAATGTACGCAAATATCCCAAACATACCCATTTCAACTTTAGAGTTTCACTCTGGTAAATTAATTTTTGGCACCTTATCGGGTAAAAAAGTGGTGGCAATGCAAGGCCGTTTGCATTATTACGAAGGTTACGATATGAAACAAATAACCTTCCCGGTAAGGGTTTTAAAAGCTTTAGGAATAAGTACTTTACTTGTCTCAAACGCTAGTGGAGCTGTAAATCCAAACTATAAAAAAGGAGATTTAATGGTTATTGAAGACCACATTAACTTACAACCTTTTAACCCATTAATTGGCTTCAATTACGAAGAATTAGGCCCACGATTTCCGGATATGAGCCAGCCATACTCCAAAAAATTATTTGATACAGCCTTAACTATTGCACAACAAAACAACATTACCTGTCATAAAGGCATTTACGTTGCAGTTACAGGGCCAAATTTAGAAACTCGGGCAGAGTACCGTTATTTACGCATTATTGGTGCCGATGCTGTGGGTATGAGCACCGTACCCGAGGTTATTGTGGCTAACCATAGTGGCCTGCCAGTTTTTGCAATCTCGGTTTTAACCGATGAATGTAACCCCGATACCTTGCAACCTGTATCGGTGGAAGAAATAATTAAAGTTGCTATGGCCGCCGAACCTAAAATGACTTTAATTTTAAAAGAACTGATAAAAACATTATAGCCCCAATGCATCTAAAAACGTTTTTACTTTTATTTTTTGTAATGCTATCGGGTAGTGCTTGGGCGCAATTTAATAACCCTAACCAAGGTAACAACCAACAATCGCCAAACGGCAATACCAATATTAGGTACGATAGAAACGGCCAACCTATACAAGAAGTAGCCGAACAGGAAAGTGAAAAAGAAGACAACATAGATTCGTTAAGAGCTAAGCTTGATAACCAAGTAAAAGCAATAGTGTATAACGCAAAATATATTAAATACACCAAAGCCGAGTTTTTAACAGATAGTACACGTTTGTTTTTTTTAGATACGGCAGCCAACGATTTTCAATACCAAAGCATTTTAAACCAACCCAAACACCCTACCATGAATTTGGGATTATTGGGTTTATCTACCCGGCCAATGCTTTTCGAGCCCCGTAAAACCATAGGTTTTGATGTAGGGTACCACTACTTAGACTTGTACCTGCAAAAGCCCGAAGATGTTTTATATTACCAAGCCCGGTCGCCATTTACTGACTTGTATTACAGCACCCCAGCTTTTAGCCGCATTACCGAACAAACTTTTAACGGCATACACTCGCAAAACATAAAACCAAATTGGAACGTTGGTGCAAATTTGCACAAAACTGGTGCCCGTACTTTTTACGGTTCGCCTAATAGGCGAGCGCAAGATTTAGTGGCAAATAACCTTAAAGCCGCAGTTTGGAACTGGTACGAGTCGCCAAATAAACGTTACACAATTTTAGCAAACGCCACTTTTAACAATTTTAAAACATCGGAATATGGGGGTATTTTAAACGACTCTATTTTTACTGTACCTACTTTAGTTGCACCCGAGTTTGAAGCAGTTAGGTTAAATACTGCTACCCATAATTGGCGAAATAACAGTATTTATGTTAAACAGTTTTATAACATAGGTAAAATCACTAACAATGCCGAAAATACGGCTGTTTTGCCCAGTCAGCGTATAAGTTATAGCTTATTATACAACACTCAAAAATACGTTTTTAAAAATAGAGAACCCGATACAACTGGGTTATTAAGACATTATTATTTGTTTCCCGATTCGTCTCAAACCAACGATTCCACTTCACTAAAACACCTGCAAAACGATTTTACGTACAGCTTTTATTTGCGTGGAAAAAAAATTTCTTTTTTAAAAAACGAATTAAAATTAAACGTAGGCCTAACCCACGATTTGTATCGCTACAATCAATATAATGTAAACCTAAACTTTCAGAATGTAACTCTAAAAGCAAATTTAAACTACGGCTTAAACGATAAAGCAAGCCTTAACGGCGATTTTAAGCAAATAATACAAGGCCGAAATGCTGGCGATTTTTTTTACCAAGCACAATTAGATATTAAACTTGGCAACAAAGTAGGCAATGTGGTTTTTGGGGCTTATTCGCAAAATCAAAGCCCCGCACAATTATACCAAAGGCAATTATCAAATCACCATAATTGGACTAACAGTTTTGAGAAAGAGAAAACCCAAAACGCATCGTTTAGTTATATTAATACCAAATTTAATTTGATTGCCAATGCCCAATACTCGTTAATTACCAACCATTTATATTTTACACAAAGCCTTAACGGCGATGTTGTACCCGAACAAAATACAGGAATAATAAACTTTTTAAAACTGAGTTTAGAGAAAGATTTTGTTTTTGGAAAGTTCACTTTCAAAAATTTTATTGTTTACCAAAAAACAGATTTCGAAACCATAATTAGAACTCCCGAGTTATACACTTATCAAAGTTTTTACTTCCGCAACACTTACTTTAAAGTATTAAAAGCTGACATTGGTTTTGATTTACGCTATTTTACCAAATATACTGCAACATCGTACGCACCAGCAATTGGGCAGTTTTATAATGGCGATAATATAAGATTTGATACTTACCCCATTGCCGATGTTTGGTTGCGCACCACTTGGAAACGTACCAACTTGTTTTTAAAATACGAATACGCCAACCAAAGCTTAAGCCAAAGCCGAGGTTATTACACTGTAAACGGCTACCCAATGCAATACCCACAAGGTAAGTTTGGTGTAAGTTGGAAATTTTATGATTAAAGTATCTGAATGTTTTGAGTAAAAGCCAGAGTTTAAAATATATTACAATTACTTTTTTTTAACTCCTTTATATTTCGAATAAGATCTTTTGATATAATTAATCGCATCATACTCGTTCCAATATTTAACATCTACATATTTTGGTCGGTACATATACATAAACTCGGCAATATCGGTTTCGTTAATATTGGTGTTGGCTTTAATTAAGGCTATATTAAACTTACCATCAACAAAAGTTTCTCCGTTTTCGCGGGATATGTATTTGTAAAATGTTTTAGCGTTTTTTGCATCCTTACTTAACAAATTTTGCAGCGCAGTTAGCGGGTTAAAAATATACATTAAAAAAGGTATTTTCCCGTTATTATAAACCCCTTTAGATTTATACCCAGCCAAAATTTCTTTCTGTTCTTGCTTTACCGATTTTGCTTTTACCACAACTTCGGTTAAAACAGTTGCCGTGTTTAAATAAACTATAATGTTTTGTTTTTTAACAATAATTTTATCTATTTCTTGTAAACCAGTTTTAGAAACATTTAAGGTGTCGCCTAAAACTACAACGATAGCAAAAGTTCCAAACTCATCTGTTTGAGTAGTGGTTTGCTTATTTTTATTGGCAATAGTTGCATTTGCTACTCTATCGGTACTGTTGTTTTTAAATACTATACCTTTTACAATAAAGTTTTCTTGTGCTTGCGTATTGCACCACGTAAGCAAAAGTATAAGTAGTAAACAATACCGCATTTTCATATTTGTAGGCTTTAAAATAAAAACTCTTATTTCGCTTCAGAAAAAATCTAAAGTAAAATAAGAGTTTTTGTAGTATAAAGGTTTTAAAATTAAGCCAATAACCTTATTGGTTCTTCTAATAAAGCTTTTAAAGTTTGTAAAAATTTAGCTCCTGTTGCACCATCAATTACTCGGTGGTCGCAACCTAAACTTAATCTCATAATATTACCTGGTACAACTGCACCATTTTTAACAACGGGAACTTGTTGTATTGCACCAACAGATAGTATTGCACCATCGGGCGTGTTAATTATAGATGTAAAATCATCAATACCAAACATTCCTAAATTAGAAACTGTAAATGTTGAACCTTCCCAATCTTTTGGTTGTAATTTTTTAGCTTTCGCTTTTTGTGCAAAGTCTTTTACTTCTGCCGAAATGTGCGATAAACTTTTACCATCGGCAAACCTAACAACTGGTACCAACAAGCCATCTTCAATAGCCATTGCAACCCCAATGTTTGTATGTTCGTTAAAGCGGATTTTGTCGCCTCTAAAAGATGAGTTTACAGCTGGGTGTTGTTTTAAGGCAATAGCAACTGCTTTAATTACGATATCGTTAAATGAAACTTTTACCGTTGCTACTGTATTAATTAGTGTACGGGCGGCCATTGCACCATCCATATCAACTGTAATATTTAAATAAAAATGCGGTGCGGTAAATAAACTTTCGGCTAAACTACGGCTAATAGCTTTACGCATTTGCGAAACTGGTTTTTCTGTAAATCGTTCTTCGCCAACAAATTGAGGAATAACTGGAGCAGGCGCAAAAAACTTTTCTGCTGGTGCTGTTGCAGTTTCTGCAGCCGGTTGGGCAGTTTCTTGTTTTGCAGCAGGCGTGTAACCTTCAACATCTTTTTTCACTATCCTTCCACCTTCGGCTGTACCGGTTACCTCGTGTAAATTAATGCCTTTGTCTTGGGCAATTTTACGAGCCAAAGGCGATGCTTTAATGCGGCTATCATCTATTAAAACTGTTTTTTTCTCTACTTCAGTCGGTTTGGCTTCCGCCGATTTTTGGTCGCTTACTGGCTCATCTGCTTTTGTTTCGGCAACGTCACTTTGGCTTAGTAATGGTGTAAAATCTGTACCAGCTTTGCCCACAATAGCAATAATACCATTAACGGGTACTGCTTCGCCTTCCTTCACACTTAAATACAAAAGTGTACCATCTTCGTAACCAACTACTTCCATAGTTGCTTTATCGGTTTCTACATCAGCCAGCGAATCATCGGCTTTTACCGTATCTCCAATTTTAAAATTCCATTTATTAATAACGCCTTCGGTCATGGTATCACTTAGGGCGGGCATTCTAATTACCGTTGCCGTGATGCTTGAAGTATCAACACTTGTAGCACTTGGAGTAACAGTTTCAATTTTTTCTGCTTCGGCAGATGATTCACTTTTAGTTTCGGCTTTTGGTTTGTCGGCAGCAATAGCGGCTTTATAATCTTCGCCTTCGTTGCCAATTACGGCAATAATTTCATCAACAGGCACAGCTTTGCCTTCTTCTAAACCAATAAAAAGTATGGTTCCATCTTGAAAAGATTCGAAATCCATTGTTGCTTTATCAGTTTCAATTTCGGCTAAAACATCGCCAGCTTTAACTTTGTCGCCCACTTTTTTATGCCATTTTGCTAAAACACCTTCGGTCATGGTGTCGCTCATTTTGGGCATTTTAATTACTTCAGCCATTATATTTTACTGTTTAAAAATCGTTGTTTTTATATTTAATCTTTAATAAAAGGATAATTATCCTCGGCATACACATCTTTAAACAATTCTGATGCATCTGGATACGGTGATTCTTCAGCAAATTTAACGGCCTCTTCAACCACTACTTTTACTTTGGCAGCAACACCATCAAACCAAGCTTCGTTTTCAAAATTATTGTCAACTATGTGTTTTTTTACAATTTCAATTGGGTCTTTTGCTTTATACTCCTCTACTTCTTCTTTACTGCGGTATTTTTGAGGATCAGACATAGAGTGACCTTTGTATCTATACGTCCTAATTTCTAAAAAAGTTGGCCCTTCGCCATTTCTGGCTCGTTGTACAGCTTCATCCATTGCGGTGTGTACTGCAACTGGGTCCATGCCATCAACTGGCATACAAGGCATATCGTAAGCTAAACCTAATTTATAAATATCTGTTATGTTTGATGACCTAGCCACCGAAGTTCCCATTGCATAACCGTTGTTTTCGCAAACAAAAACTACTGGTATTTTCCAAAGCATTGCCAAGTTAAAAGTTTCGTGTACTGCACCTTGGCGTACTGCGCCATCGCCCATGTAACAAACGTTTACATTTTTTGTGCCTAAATATTGTTCGGCAAAGGCTATACCAGCACCTAAAGGTACTTGTGCACCAACAATGCCATGTCCACCAAAAAATTTGTTTTCTTTATCAAAAAAGTGCATTGAGCCGCCTTTACCTTTAGAACAACCCGTAGCTTTTCCAAAAAGCTCGGCCATTGCTGCATTGGCCGACATCCCTTTTGCCAACGGGTGAGCATGGTCGCGGTAGGCGGTTATCATGCTATCATCGTGGTTAGTTGCAGATATTGTTCCTGCAATAACAGCTTCTTGCCCTATATAAAGGTGGCAAAAACCACGTATTTTTTGTTGGCCGTATAATTGGCCAGCTTTTTCTTCGAACTTTCTTAGTAAAAGCATAATTTCATACCACATTAGGTACGTATCTTTAGTAATAGCAACTGAACTCATTGGTGATTTTTGTTGTTAAATGCGAAAAAACAAATCTATCATTATCTAACCAAAAATAAAACCCTTTGTTAGCAATATAATTCGTAATTTTTAAATAAAAAGTTAAATAGTTAAAACATATAAATATTTGTTGCGTAGAACAAACATAAATTTTACTTTTACATCCTTACAAAATATAATTTTGTTAAGGCCGTTTAACTAAAACGGTTAAATGAAATAAAACAAAGAGTTAATGAAAAAATCCATTATTTTATTGCTTCTCACACTAACATCATTTAGCGTAATTGGCCAAAATAGCACTAATAGCTCGGCTCAAAATCAAGAAAAAGAAGATACCAAAGACCCTGATAACTTAGCTTCTCAATACTTTTCGCAAATAATGGGGGTAGCTATTTCGGCAACATCAAACACCAAAATGTATAAATTTATTTACGATTGGATTGGTACGCCATACCGCTTAGGTGGAAATAGTAAAAAAGGTATTGACTGCTCTAAATTTGCTTTTCAACTTTATAACAAAGCTTTTAGTACTATTATTGGTAACAATTCTAGAAATATTTTTAGTATGGTTGACCCGGTTGCAAAAACCGAGTTGGAACAAGGAGATTTAGTATTTTTTAAAATCCATAGTAGGGCTATTAGCCATGTGGGGGTTTATATTGGCGAGAATAAATTTGCTCACGCATCATCAAGCAAAGGGGTTATGATCAGTAACTTAGAAGACCCCTACTGGACTAGATATTTTTATAAAGGTGGCCGTATGTTAGAATCATTTAAAAACGAATTGGATATATCCGAATAGGCTTATTTTTATATTTTGCATTTATTATTTTGTTTTACATTTCATCTTTAGTTGTTTTAATCAAACCAATACCAGAAACAAAAAACACTATTCCTAAAATTCCCCAAACAATTAAGTTGCGAGTTTCACCCGAGCCTTGCGCAAAATTTATTGCTGTATAAATTAAACCTATTATTCCTAGTATAGTTAATATTGTACCAAAAGTTCTTTTTACATTCATAATTTATTTATTTTTTTAATTTATTTACAAATACTTTGCCAATAATTTAAAATCCTACTTTAGGTAAAAGTTATATTTGTGATAATATTATATTTTTAAGTTTCGGAGGTACAAAAATAAGTACTTTTTGATTTTACGCTAATTCAACCATTTTTCCAATAAAAGTTTTATAAAAGCAACTTATTCGGTTTTTTTAAATAAAAATATATCTGTAAATCAAAAAGTTAAAAACGGATGTATAAATTTGTATAATTATTTTAAGTGTTTACAAGCAGTTTAGTATTCTTATTGATTTACTTGTGGATTTTTTGCGGTTAAAATAATTTTAGGTTTTTCCGCAAAAAACTCAAAGATTTATGCAAAGGCTATCAGCTTTATACTTTGCTAGTTTTATAATTTTGACTTTTCAAAATTTAAATATTCCCTATCACTTTCTTCTTTACAATTAATTAAAACACTTTTAATAATTTATACATAGATTGCAAGTAACCTACTTAATTTAATAAAAATTAGTAGTTTAACCTCAATCCACCATGAACGAAGAACTAAACATTAAAAAAGAAACGGTAACCACGCCTGCTAAAGAAATAGAAACACCCATAAAAAAAGGGCTAAAATCTAAAGAAGAAATAGTAAAAAATTGGTTACCAAGATACACTGGCAGGCCCTTAGCCGATTTTGGACACTATATTATATTAACCAATTTTTCTAAATATTTGCAGCTATTTTCTGAATGGAATGGCCACGCTCCTATTTTTGGTATTGATAAACCTATGCAAAGCGTAACCGCCAATGGCATTACCATAATTAATTTTGGTATGGGTAGCCCACTTGCCGCAACCATGATGGATTTACTATCGGCCATTAAACCAAAAGCCGTAGTATTTTTAGGAAAATGCGGTGGCTTAAAAAAGAAAAACCAAATTGGCGATTTAATTTTACCTATTGCAGCTATACGTGGCGAAGGAACATCAAACGATTATATGCCTGCCGAAGTTCCCGCTTTACCCGCCTTTGCATTACAAAAAGCAATTTCTACTACCATTAGAGACCACTCTAGAGATTATTGGACAGGCACTGTTTACACTACCAATCGCCGGGTTTGGGAACATGATAAAATTTTTAAAAAATACCTTAAAAGTGTGCGAGCTATGGCCGTTGATATGGAAACCGCCACCATTTTTACTACTGGCTTTGCCAATAAAATTCCCACTGGTGCAATTCTTTTAGTATCGGACCAACCTATGATACCCGAAGGCGTTAAAACCGCCGAAAGCGATGCCAGCAAAACATCAATGGAACATGTAGAATCTCATTTACGTATTGGCATAGATTCTTTAATGCAACTCATAAACAATGGCTTAACGGTTAAACATTTGCATTTTTAAAAACCAGTATATTAAGTAAGTTAATTGTTTAAAATTTTCCATTAAAATATTTTAACCTACTTTCGTTTAAATTTACAATATACTTATACGCCCCTCAAAATGTTCATTAACTTGTACAAAGTATGAAATTAAATAACACGGAATTTGTTGAAACTACAGATGAAACAGTTGAACTTGCAACAGAATATATATCAGAAAATTTGTTGGTCAAACAAGTTTTGCTCATTGTTTGCATATTGCTTTAGCAACAATAAACAGGGCAGACTTTTTGATAAATTGGTCCCGCAATTTGGCGGGATAAACATATTGTAAATGTTCAACGAATAAGAGGGTACAAAGCTATAAATATTAAAAATGGATATTAAACAATTAGAAATTCGCTCACCCAGAGATTTTAGGAATTATGAAGATATCTAAAAAAAATTTGATGCAGTAAAATTTATGCGGCAACAACGAGATAAATTAAGCGAAAAGTTGACAAAAAGACCAAAGCTGAGATTATAGCTTACTTTAAACAAGTGCATAAAACTACAAATATAAAGCCTAGTGCATAAAGTTTTAGAAATTTATTTGAAATGATTAAAGGTAAAATTCATTATCAATATTTTTTATTATTGGTTCAGTTATTTTTTTGCCAATAGAATTTCCACAAGTGCAATCCTTTTAGTATCGGACTAGCCCATGATACCCGAAGGCGTTAAACCCGCCGAAAGCAACGCAAAAAAAACATTACTAGAAGACGTAGAAACTCACTTACTAATATATACGTACGTGTTGATGCAACTCATAAACAATGGGATAACCGTTAAATATTTATATTTTTAGGGGTATTTGTACTACAATTTTATCAATAATATTAACAAAACTAAAGTCATTTGCATTTATAATACAGTGTTGTGTAGTTAAATTAGTTGCTTACTTAATAATTATACTTTTATAAAATTAATAAAAACCTAATTTCATTCACATTATTTGCAATTTTTTCAATAATTATTTGTAATTGCTTAATTTTCAGTTAAATTTTGTTTTTTGAAAAAAATAAAATAGATTTGATTATGCCAATTAAATTTACCTTATCATGACAAAACAACTCACTCACTCACTCACTCACTCACTCACTCACTCACTCACTCACTCACTCACTCACTCACTCATTAAGGTTTCAGGGGAATTACATTTTTTTATTTCTATTGTCTTACCCATTAACAAATAGGGTATGAAAATCGATAAACCTTCCAATCAATTATTAAAAATCATAAGAAAAGAAAAATTATTAACACAACAACAAGTAGCAGACCTGTTATTTGTATGTAAACCTACCTATGCTAGCTGGGAAAGCGATTATGGTAAAATACCAACTGAAAAACTTTGCAAATTATTTGAAATATTAGGAGTAAAAAAAAGCGTTGCTTACCCATTTTTGTTTCCTAATTTTAAAGATGAAATAACAGAAGAAACAAAAACTAGCTTTGAAAAAGAATGCTTAATTGAAATTTTAAATAGACTTGACCAAATAGAAAGGCACATTAGGGTAATAAAGTAAAAAAAATGTACTTAAAGTAAAAAAATATGTGTTTTTGTTTTGAAATATTTTTTGGATGTTTGGATATTAAACAAAATTTATTGTTTAATGTAAAAAAATAAAGTTATGAAAATTAAAATTTTAATTTTAGCCACGGTTATTTGTGCAGGTATTTATTCTGCTTTTGCTTGTGGTTATTCGGATTGCAAAGGTGGCAATGTTAAATGTTGTGCTACTGGTGGAGCCATTTATTACGCTAAAGGTGGTGGCGAATAATTAGTGATGATTAAAACCTAACAGGTGTGTAAAAATGTTAAAATTACACGCCTGTTTTAATGGTTTACTTTTAAAATAGTTTGCACTTTACATTAGTTTTAAATTATATTTTTTATGAAGAGAAAAAAAATATTTTCATATTACTGCCAGCTTTAATCTTAATATTACTGTATTTCCAAGCAAAAAAACCTATAATTAAAACTAAAACTGAACGTAAATTTTTTACGGGTACAAATATTAAATTATGTGAAGCAATAATAATACCTGGTATAATTGATGGTATCCAAATAGATGGCGACAATCTTTGGGTAAATCAACGTTTTTCTATTTTAAAATATAATAAAAGTAAGATAAAACAGCTTATCATAAACACTAATAATCTCGCAGTTAATTCACCTATAATTAATTTTCATATTTCTCAAGATAGTTTGTTTTATTATCAAGGCAATACATCTACTATTAATTTTGTAGATTTAAAAAATAAAACGAAAAATCAATTATATTTTAATTTTTCAATATCCTATTTCATAAAATCAAAAGGATATTCATTTATATTTCAAGAAAATGTAATAGACAAAAACAGTAGTCAGATTAAATACAAAAACTATGGTAACGGTGTTGAATTAATTAATAACAATGTTTTTTCATTGGATGTTGGATCATCAATGAAATATTCGGGCTGTTTTTTATCTAATAATGATGAAAGTTCTTTTTTATTCGTACCTTTTTACGATGGATATATTTTCTGTTTAGATTATCAAGGCAATTTGAAATTTAAATATAAAAGCATTGATTTTCAGAATGAAAAATTAGAAATCATAAAAGAAGGTGATACATTTTTTTTAAGCCCGTCAGCAAATATTTTAAGAATGTGCGCTACAGTATATAAAGAAGATATTTTCTTAACCTCAAATGTTAAAAGCTTAAACCAAACAGATGTAGATTTTAATACTAAACCAACCGTTGATGTTTACAGTATAAAAAACGGTAAATACAAATTTAGTTTTTATTTACCTCATTATGCAGACGTAAGCCCAAGCGATTTTAAAATCACTAATTCAGGTAAATTATATGTATTATATGGCAATACGATTTTAGTGTACGATATTTCTCAACTTGAAAAAGCTAAATGAAATCTAAAATAATACTTATAATAAAAATTTTACTAGCATCATTATTTATTTATGCAGGGGTGTATAAAATTGTAGATATAAGTTTGTTTAAGTCACAGCTTTATCAGTCACCGCTAATACCTGCTTTTTTAGTGCCATATATTGGTGTTTTATTCCCTTTACTCGAAATATTACTATCTATTTTTTTAATTTTTTATAAGAGAGTTGAATATACTTTGTTATGGCTATCATTTAGCATAATGCTATTTTTTACTTTTTATCTGTTAATGTTGTATAATTTGTATGATAAGCCGCCATGCTCTTGTGGGGGTATATTAAATGATATGTCTTACTCAACGCATATTATCTTCAATATTATATTTTCTTTACTATCATTAATTTCTATAGCTATTTATGAAAAACCTAAAAATTACGGCTAGTTTAATCTTGTTTATTTTATTGCAGAGTTTTGTAATAAAATGCTATGCACAAAAAAAAATCAGTATTACACTTTCAGATATAGTAACCAAGCAACCTGTTGTAGGTGCAAGGCTAATTTTTAACAACAAAATTAATTTACAAGTTTTCAATGGCATAACAAACGACAAGGGTAATTTAGAAATAGGATTAAAAGAAAGTCAGATATATATTTTAGAAGTGTTCAATATTGGGTATGTAAATTATAGAGATTCAATTATACTAAATAATGATACTACATTAAATATATTTTTAACACCAGCTTCTATAAATTTAAAAGAAGTAAAAGTAATTGGAAAAAGAGGAATAATTTATAAACCTGATAGAATGATTTACTATGTAGATCAAGATAACGACAAAACTAAAACCGTAACAGATTTATTACGCAATGTGCCCTTTGTTTCCGTAACTACAGATAAATTATTGATTAAAGGGAACAATAATTACCAAATGCTTAAAAACGGGATTGCTACTACTTTAAGTGTAAATGAGTTGTCTGCTATGTCTTCTTCTCGCATACAATCTATTGAAGTAATAACAGCCCCATCTGCAAAATACGAAGGGCAGTATGAAAATGTACTAAATATTAATTTTAAAAGAAATGATAATTTTATAGGGGGTGATTTTTACACAAGAGCTGGCACTCGTAATAGTGGTATTGACGGAAATTATACTAAAACAAATGAAAAAGTAAATACTACTATAACAGGTAATTTGGGTTATGATAGGTTGTATCAAGGCTCTGATGAGGATAGGTATATCTCAAAAGACACTATATTTAATATTAATCAAAAAAGCAATAGCTATCAAAAAAACCCTACTTTAGATTTAAGCTACAATACAGAATTTGCTTTATCTAAAGAAGATTATTTAGGATTTACCGCAAAAATGAGTGGTACTAAAAATAATTTATCATCTGTTTACGAAACAACAATCAACCCCTTATCTGTAAATATTATAAGTGATAATACCACAGATACCAAATCATATAATATTGGATTTGAGGCGAACTATTTAAAAAAAATTAATAAAAACAATAAATTATCATTTAGTAATATGCTAAATTTAAACAATGGTGTATATCAGTTAAATTCATTAAACAATAATCAAACTGTTAACCTTAGTAACAATAATTATAATAGAGAATACACTACACAAGCAGATAATGAAACAACAATTAAAAATGGGCTAATTGAGGCTGGTGGTAAATTTATTTATAGGCGTTACTTACAGTATCCCAAGATTGATAATACCCCAGAAGAATTATTCAAATTTACTCAGATGATTTTTGCCAGCTATTTTTCAATAGCTAAGAAGTACAATAAATTTTATATACGTTTGGGTACAAGGCTTGAGAAAACAGTTAATAAGTTCGACGATTCTAATTTGGGCAACCGTCTAAATCTACTACCGAATATCCTACTAACCTATAGACTAAATCCTAATAATAGCTTTAAATTATCTTATAGGCAATCTATTAATCGCCCCAGTTATATTTTATTAAGTACATTTATAAACAGGGGTACACCCCTTAGTGAAACAACTGGAAATCCTGATTTAAAAAATGAAGCTTATGATAGAATTTCACTTGTAAATGATTTTACCATTGGCAGTAATGATTTTTCGATAGAACTAATCTATAAAAATGGCAGAAATGTGGTGGGTAGTCAAAATATCGTTAACTCCTATAATACCAACATTACTTTTGGTAATCTTTCAAATTCAAATACATTTACTACAAACATTAATTACAGCCGAGCATTATTAAAAGATAAATTGTATTTGAATTTGTTTTGCACTGTAGGATATAGTACATTATCTGGTTTTGGTCTCACAAATAGTGGTTTTATAAATAGTTTTAGCGGGGGGGGGGCATATAATATTAATAATAAACTTTCGGTAGAGTTTTTTGCAAATTATTTAGAAAATGCTATTTCTTTACAAAAAAAGACGGGCAATAGTATTTTCATGGATACCAAGATTAGATATGGTTTAAATAAATCCACATTCTCGTTACAATTTACCAACCCATTTTTTGATAAAATTAATGAAAATTACACTGTAATAGCCCCTTTTTTATTGTCCAATGGCAATAATTATTATTATGGTAGAAATATTGCGATTGGGTATTCTTTTAGTTTTGGTAGAACTAAAGATGCTTCCCAGCAAACAAAAAAGGCTATAAATAATGATCTTATTGATGAAAATAATAATAAAAAATTATAGCTTGATTTCGTCAATTTTAATGCTAGGTCTTACACTATAAGAACTAAAACAATAACGTGTGTTTTTTATAAAAAAAAATATTTTAATATTTTGAAAATTGACATAAAAAATATTGAGGAGTATAAAATTAATACTACATTATTCTATGTATTTAATTTATTATTTATTGCTGCAATAATATCCCCGTTTATATTACCATCAATTATAATGGATCCATTTGCAAATGGCCCAAAACTCTGGTTTATTTTTTTGATAAGCATTTTGTTTTTTGTAAGTTTTTGTTACTTTCTTGTTTTACCAAAATTATCTCTAAATCTTAAAATTAACCAAATAGATACAATCATTTTCATTTTATTAATAACCATTAGTTTAAAAAAATATTTTATTAATACCCCTTTTATAAACGATAAATTTTTAACTTATGTCGGTCTTATTATTATTTATGCAGCTTTTAAATTATTCATATCTTCAATTGGAATCAATAAAAAGCGGATTTTTTTGCAAATAGCAACCACAACAATACTTATAGTACTTTTTTTAAGTTGTTGCGTTGGGCTTATGCAATTATATAGCTTTACTCAATCAAACAATCCTTTTTTTAAAGTAACTGGTATGTTTTCAAATCCTGCTCGTTACGCTAATTATTTAATCATTTTACTGCCTTTTTGTGTAACTACTTACTGGTTTTTACCAACAGAATTTAAGTTTAGTAATTTTCTGAGGTGTTTTTCTGCGATAGTTCTCCTATTTGCTATACTTATTTTGCCAGCTACTTTTACAAGGTCTGCTTGGTTAGGAGTTTTTACTTCTTTTTGCTTACTCTTTTTTTATAAATATCAAGCAAAGGTTATCAATTTGCTTAAGCAAAAAATGGTTTTGATAGCCATTTTGCTATTTGGTATTTTCGGTAGTATTCTGTTGTACAAAATAAAGCCCGTATCTGCAATGGGTAGACTACTTGTTTGGGAGGTTAGTTATGATATAATCAAAGAAAATCCTATTACAGGTATTGGTTATGGTAATTTTGAAAATAAATATGCCCTATATCAAGCAAAATATTTTTCAAGCAATACCAAAGACTTAGTAAAAATAAATCAAGCAGATGTTATCCGCTACCCTTACAATATTTTTTTGCAAATCCTTTGTGAACAAGGTATAATTGGATTTATTGTTTTTTTAATACTGTTATATTCTATTTTCCATAAATTTTTGTTTTCAACAAAATGGATTAAAAATACAATTGTAATATTTACCACACGCACACTTTTAGCCTGTATTGTATCAGTTCTCGTATCTGGTTTTTCATCCTATCCGTTTGATATTCTAC
>JAYULE010000174.1:0-31056 GCA_043763845.1 Sphingobacteriales bacterium | reverse complement strand
CCAGTTTCCCCCAATACATGTTAAATATCGACAATGATTTGGCGCAACAAAAGGGAGTTACCATAGAAAACGCTACCAACACCTTATCTACGCTAATTGGTAGTAATTATGAAATTAGTTTTATCAAATACGATCGTCAGTACAAAGTTATGGTGCAAGCTTTGCCCAATTATAGAGCTTTACCAGAAGATGTATTAAAGCTGTATGTGAAAAACAGTAGGGATGAAATGGTTCCCTTTTCTGCCTTTATGAAAATGGACAAGGTATATGGCTTATCAGAAATTACTCGCTATAACATGTACAACGCATCAGAAATTAGTGGCCAAGCGGGTACTGGTTACAGTAGTGGCGAGGCCATTAAAGCCATTACGGAAGTGGCTGAAAAAACTTTACCCAGAGGCTATGGTATTGATTGGGCTGGTATATCTAAAGATGAAGTGGGGCGTGGCAACGAAGCAGTTTATATTTTTTTAATATGTTTAGGCTTTGTTTACTTGATTTTAGCAGCACAATACGAAAGTTTTATTTTGCCATTAACCGTTATATTATCGTTAGCTGCAGGTATTTTTGGGGCATTTTTGTTGTTAAAAATATGTGGCTTAGAAAACAATATTTACGCCCAAGTAGCTTTTGTGATGCTTATAGGCTTGCTGGGTAAAAATGCTGTATTAATAGTAGAGTTTGCCGTACAACGGCATGAAGCGGGTAACTCAGTATTGCAATCGGCTATAGAAGGCGCAGTAATAAGGTTTAGGCCTATATTAATGACTTCCTTTGCATTTATTGCAGGCTTAATTCCATTGGTTTTTGCATCGGGCCCGGGTAAAATAGGTAACCGTACTATTGGTTCGGCTGCTGCCGGAGGTATGCTTTTGGGTACTATAATTGGGGTTTTATTAATTCCTGGTTTGTATTACATATTTGCTCGCATATCCGAAAAAATTAAGTTTGTTAAAAATGAAGACGAAAGCCCACTCACTAAAGAAAAATAGTAAAATGTACACCTCAAAAATAAATAAATATACTATTGCCTTAGGTATATGCCTGGTAATTGCTAGTTGTAAAATACCAGCAATTGCACCATTAACTGCAAATAAACCTATTCCTAAAGGCTACGAAAACGTTACAGATACAACCATTACAACCCTAGTATGGAAAAATTATTTTAAAGATAAAAATCTTGTATTACTGATAGATACAGCCTTAAAAAATAACCAAGAACTGTTAATAACCTTACAAGATATTGAAATTGCTAAAAACGATATCCGTATGCGTAATGGTAGGTTATTGCCAAGTATTGGTTTAGGTGCTGGAGCCGGTTTAGAAAAAGTTGGCCGTTATACCAGCCAAGGCGCTGGTGATGCATCGGCCGAAATTACGCCTGGTAATATTGTGCCCGAGGAGTTAGGCGATTTTAGACTAGCAGCTGTGGCCAATTGGGAAGTGGATATTTGGAAAAAACTACGCAACGCAAAAAAAGCTGCCATTACCCGATATTTATCCACCATTGAAGGTAAAAACTTTGTAGTAACCAACCTTATTGCCGAAGTGGCCAATTCGTATTACGAACTGCTTGCTCTCGACAATCAATTAAAAGTAGTAAACCAAAATATAGAAATACAAAAAAATGCTTTTGAAATTGTAAAAATACAAAAAGAAGCTGCAAGGGCAACTGAACTTGCAGTGCAAAAATTTAAGGCCGAGGTATTATCGTCCCAAAATAGGGAGTTTGATATTCGCCAAAATATTAAAGAAACCGAAAATAGAATTAACTTTTTATTAGGTCGTTACCCGCAAGAAGTACTAAGGGATAAAAGTGATTTTTTAAACTTAAAATCAACAAAAATTAATGCTGGCATACCTGCCCAGCTGTTAGCCAATAGGCCCGATATTAAACAAGCCGAATTAGCATTAGTAGCCGCAAAATTAGATGTAAAGGTGGCTAAGGCCGAGTTTTATCCATCACTAAATATCTCGGCAGCCATAGGTCTACAGGCATTTAAACCATCGTATTTTTTAAAATTTCCAGAGTCGGTTTTGTATGGTTTGGCAGGCGATATTGCAGGGCCACTTATTAACCGTAATGCCATTAAAGTCGAGTTTTACAGTGCCAACTCACGCCAGTTGCAAGCCATGTATAACTACCAACGCACTGTTTTAAATGCTTATTTCGAGGTTTCTAACCAACTTTCTAATATCAGTAACTTAGAAAAAAGTTACAATTTAAAATCGCAACAGGTAGATGCTTTAATAAAATCAATTGAAGTTTCAAACGATTTATTTAAATCGGCAAGGGTAGATTATTTTGAAGTACTAATGACCCAGCGTGATGCCTTAGAAGCTAAACTAGAACTGGTAGAAACCCAAAAGCAATTGCTAAATGCAACGGTAGGCGTTTATAGGAATTTAGGTGGCGGTTGGCAGTAAAAATTTTTGGTATTTAGTTTTGCAAGCCTTAGGGATAAAAAATATTTTTTATCCCTAATTTTTTTACCATTATACATAAAATTCTAACAACTTTATGATAAGTGATTTTAAATTTATATATGCTTTTGATATTGACAATAATCACGTTCATTTTACATACACTATATTTTAGAATTATTAGATGATGCCAAGAAAAAAAATAAAATTTTGATTTTATCCGGTCTTAAACCTTTTAAAATTTTAATTTAAAGTATAACACAAGAATGGAAAAGTTAGAATTTATTTGTAAATAACTAATTCGTGAGGATATAAAATTTTATAGATTGTGTATTTGAATAATTTGGAAACTAAGCATTAATAAAAAAATGAACATACTAATTGTAGAAGACAACAAAGAATTAGCAATAGAATTAAAAGAGTTTCTTGCCAATTCGGGTTATGTTTGCAAAATTTCGAATACTTGTGAAAGTGCACTTGACGAAGTGAATAGCAATGATTATGATATAATGCTAATAGATTTAGGGTTGCCCGATGGTAGTGGTTATAATGTTTTAAAATCAGTAAGAAAAAACCAATATAAAATGGCGGTAATTGTTGTTTCTGCCCGTGGTGAACTGGACGATAAAATAAATGGTTTACAATTGGGTGCTGATGATTATTTAACTAAACCATTTGCATTAGCCGAGCTACAAGCCAGACTTTTTGCAATTGTGAGACGACTGGGTGGTTTTGCACAAAACGAATTAGAACTTTATGGTTTTAAATTGCAACTGCAAGATTACAAAGTAAGTTATAACGAAATATTATTAAAATTAACTAAAAAAGAATTTGATATTTTTCAGTATTTGGTTTTAAATAAGAATCGAGTAATTACACGTTTACAACTTACCGAACACGTGTGGGGCGATGTGCTTGAAGTAAATTCGGACAGTAATTTTATTGATGTTCATGTAAAAAATCTTCGTAATAAATTAGTAAAACACCACACAATAGAATGGTTTGAAACCGTAAGAAATGTTGGTTATAGAATAAATGATTAGATTATGAAGTTAAAAAATAAACTTGCATCATTTAATATTATTACAAAATTAGTATTAATGATTATTTTATTGATGGCATTTCCATATATAGTTAAAAAAGTAATTTATACCAATGCAGATAGAAATTTATTAGAAAAGAAAGAAAAATTAACCAATAATCTTGATATTAAAGGAATTAAAGATTTTTTACTCGCCAATGATTCTACCGAAGTATATGGAAGCTTTTCAAATTTGCACAATGAATTTATTCAACTAGAAGTTTCATCAAATCAAAAGAAAATCGAAAAAAATATTTTTTTTAATGATAAAAGAAGAATTGAAAATAAAACAGCGGAATTTAGAATTTTGCAGCACAATTTTACCTACAATAGTGTAAATTATAAATTCGAAATAGGATCTAATGTTAAGGAAATAGATGATTTAATTGTTTTATTGCATTACACCATTATCATTACTTTTTTAGTGATTTCGATTTTTATGTTTGTTATTGATGGGGCTTATATATCTTTTTTATTAAAACCGTTTTATAAAATTGTAGAAACCAAAATCAGATTAATTAATGAACCCGAAAATTTTATTCATATACCCATAAATAGTAAAATATCCGAATTTAACGATTTAGATATGGCATTAAACGAAATGATGCATAGAATAAAGGGATTATTTTTAAAAGAAAAACAATTTATAGGCAATGTATCTCACGAATTATTAACCCCAATTTCGGTATTAAAAAACCGATTTGAAAACTTAATCCAAAATCAATATTTGGCCGATACGGTTGTAGATAAAATTTCAGACTCTTTACTTACGTTAGATTCGATGAAAAAAGTAATTGCTAATTTACTTTTAATTTCAAAAATAGATAACAAACAATATAAAACCGATGAGATTATTGATTTTCAAGAAATTATTCCCCATTTAATAACAAATTTAGAAGATAGAATTCATGAAAAAAATATATCAGTTACCCAAAATTTTAAACAAAAAGCTGTTTTATACGGCAATAAAACACTTATTCAAATTTTAATATCCAATTTATTAACAAATGCTATCAAATACAACCATAAAAACGGGAGCATTATTATTAGTGATGTTTTTATAAACAATAGTTACACTTTAATACTATCTAACACAGGGTTAGGAATGAATGCAAACCAAGTTGCTCAAATATTTAACAGATTTACGCGTATAAATTTTGAGCAGGAAGGACAAGGAATTGGGCTTGCCATTGTAGATAGCATTGCTAATTTGCATCAAATAGAAATTAAAGTAACATCGGTAATGAACCAGGTAACCACATTTAGTTTACGGTTCCCAAATTTAAAAAGTTAAATAAAGTTAATTTTTACAACACTTATTAAAATTCATTTTCGCTTCATTTTGAAGTAATATATTTGATGTATAAATAATACCATTTATAATACATAATAAAAATTTAAAATATAGAAAAAATGAAAAAAGTAATGATGTTAGCAATATTAGTTTTAGTAACTAAGGCTATGTTAAACGCACAAACTGCAACCCCAAAATCTTCAGAAGCTAAAGAAGTAATAATAGGCAAACAAAAAAAAATAATAGAAAAATCAAAACTGCCTAAAGTTGTTACAGAAACTTTTACTAAAGAGTTTCCTGTTGTTACAGAAGAAAGTTGGTTTTATTATCCAAAATTTGACTTTGAAAAAGATTGGTATGGCCACGATCCTTATTCATATACAGTAGAAAAGCCCGAGTTTATTGTAGTTGAGTTTACAAAAGATAATGTAAAACATAAAGCAATATATTCTAAAGAAGGAAAAAAAATTGCGGTTCACAAGAAATTCACATCGCAACTTCCTACAATAATTACCACAGCCATTGCAAACAGTAAGTATAGAGCTTGGAAAATTGCTTTGGAGAAAGAAGTAGTATTTAAAGATACAGAAATGGATAAAATTAAAGTTTATAAAACCATTGTACAAAAAGATAACCAAAAACATAAACTCTATTACTCAACAGAGGGTTATTTGTTAAAGGATAAAACAATAAAATAATGTAAAAATCAATTTATATTTCAAGCCTTTTTAGCTAGCCATACTAAAAAGGCTTTTTTAATTATAAAAATAAGTTAAATTTTGCGATATAAATAAAACTTCATTTAATCTTCATTTTTAGGATATACTTTTATATAATAAATAATAATATTTATAAAACATTAACAATTTAAACTTTAAAAATTATGAAAAAGGTATTGATGCTAGCATTGATGGTTTTAGCAACCTCGGCTTTGGTAAACGCACAAACAGCTCCAGAGAAAAAAACAGAAGTAAAAGAAGTAAAAATGGGCAAACATGAGAAACATGCTAAAAAACACACTAAAAAAGAAACAAATAAAGTAGATACAAAAATGGAAGAAACTAAAAAAGCAGAACCTGCAAAAAAACACGAATAATTAAAATAATTTGAGTGAATTTTTTTACTGATAATTTTAAAAGCTATTCAAACTAAAAAATTGACTAGCTTTTTTTAGTTAAAAATAATGGTATAAAAAATTAGAATTGGTTAAAAATCAAAATTTATGAGCAATAGCAAACAAATATTTCAAACGAAAAACCAAGCAAGATGGAGAATCTTTCAGTGGTCTACCCGAATTTTAATTTTTGCAATATTGCTATTAATTCCCATTTTTATTATTACAGTCAATAAAGGATTAAAACCAAAATTACCCATATTATCAAGCGGTAATGAAAATGTTAACAATCTTTTAAACCCAACTACGCCGCTTAAATTTAGCCAAAAGGAATTAAAAAAGTACAAAGGTTTTGATGCGTTTATAAGAATGAAAGATAAAAATCAAAAATTAAAAGGCGAAATCGAAACTAAAACAAAACAGCAAGTTAGAGCCGCATTTTATGTAGATTGGGATCCTCAAAGTTTGTTTTCGTTGCAAAAAAATATTAAAAAACTAAACATGGTGATGCCAGAATGGTTTTTTATTGACCCAAAAACCGATTTGCTACGAACCGAAATAGATACAGCTGCACTCAAAGTAATGCGAAGCAACAATATCCGAATTGTACCACTTATCAACAACATCAACAATGCACTACCAGCTGATGGTTTTGATGGCGATATGATTCATCGCATTATTAACAATCCTACAAAAAAAGCCCAATTAATCAATGATATTGCAAACACTTTAAAAAAATATCATTTTCAAGGAATTAACATTGATTTTGAAGAATTTAACGAAAATAGTGATGCACCAATTATTGCCTTCCAAAAAGAATTATACGAAAAATTACACCCAATGGGTTTACTGGTTTCTCAAGATATAATGGCAAGTAATGAGGATTTTAATATCAAAGAACTCGCAAAATATAACGACTATATGTTTTTAATGGCTTATGATGAGCATTATACAGGCAGTGTGCCTGGTAACATTAGCGGACAAAAATGGATAGAAAGAGTCCTGGACGAAACCGCCAAAGAAATTCCAGAAAACAAAATAATTCTTTGTTTTGCAGGCTACGGATACGATTGGCAGGCAGGCAAAGTAGGAGTAACTTTAACGTATCAAGAAGCCTTGTCTAACGCAAAATTATACAAAGCAAAAATAGATTTTGATAATGATAGTTATAACAACTATTACACTTACAAAGATGAAAACGGGAACAATCATTACGTAAATTTTACCGATGCAGCCACCAATTTTAACACCATTCGTTTTGCAGACGAGTATGGAACAGCAGGAACTGCGCTTTGGCGATTGGGTAGCGAAGATGACAGGCTTTGGCGTTTTTATAACCGTAGCTTAACAAATGCTAGTTTGCAAACTAAACCTTTTAATTATAACTCATTAGAGAATGTTAATTTTGGTTATGCAACACCCGATTATATTGGAGATGGCGAAATTCTAAATGTTGTTACTAATCCAGAACCGGGCAAAATTAGGTTGGATATAGACAAATCTGAAAATATTATTTCGCAACAAGAATACCTTCAAACGCCTACAAAATATGTTATCAAAAAATACGGAAATGTTAAAAATCAAGTCATTCTTACTTTTGATGATGGGCCTGATCCAACTTATACGCCACAAATTTTAGACATTCTAAAAAAAGAAAAAGTGCCTGCTACTTTCTTTATTGTTGGTTTACAGGCCGAAAATAACATTCCGCTTTTGCAACGCATTTATAACGAAGGACACGAAATAGGCAATCACACTTTTACCCATCCAAATATTGCCACAGTAAGTTTAGAGAGAGCTTCAACCGAAATGGAAAGCACTCGATTATTGATAGAAGCAGTAACAGGAAGAAGTACTGTGTTATTTAGAGCACCCTACAATGCCGACTCTGAACCAACAGGCGAAGACGAACTAAAACCTATTGCGTTAAGCAAACAGCAAAATTATTATACTGTTGGCGAAAGTATCGACCCAAATGATTGGCAAATAGGCGCAAAAGCCGATAGTATTTATTTAAAAACCGTTTCACAATACGAAGCCAATCCTGAAAAAGGAATAATATTGCTACACGATGCAGGCGGAAACCGCCAGGCAACTGTTGAAGCCCTGCCACGAATTATAAAATATTTCAAAATTAGAGGGGTTCAGTTTACTTCTGTTGCACATTTATTGGGCAAAACCAAAAATGAAATTATGCCCAAAGCGCATGAAAGTTTTTTAAGTGTCGATAATTTTATTTTTGATTTTGGCTATTGGTTTGGTCATTTTATTAATGCTACATTTTGGGTTGCTATTATTTTAGGGTTTCTAAGAATTTTGTTAATGTTTGTAATGGTTTTTATCAAAAAATACAAAGACCACAAAAATCCGCCAACATACAATTTAGATAACGCAAACCCATATCCTAAAGTAAGTATTATAGTTCCTGCTTATAACGAAGAAATAAATGCCATTAAAACCATTGATAATTTGTTATTGCAGGATTATCCTAATTTTGATATTGTTTTTGTAGATGATGGTTCAAAAGACAAAACTTATCAAATGATATTGGAGGCTTTTGGTGCTAATATAAAAGTGAATGTAAATACCAAAACTAATGGAGGCAAAGCATCTGCATTAAATTATGGCATTAATATAACCCAAAATAACTTTGTTGTTTGCATTGATGCCGATACGCAACTTAAAATCGATGCGCTTACTCAATTAATGAAACGTTTTACGCTAGCAACAAAAAACAATCAAGAAATTGGAGCCGTTGCCGGAAATGTAAAAGTAGGTAACGAAAATACCCTGCTTACCAAATGGCAAAGTATTGAATATACAACAGCTCAAAATTTTGATCGTAGGGCTTTCGATTTAATCAACGGAATTACAGTGGTGCCAGGAGCCATCGGAGCATTTAGAAAAGAAGCGATTGAAAAAGCGGGTGGATTTACGATTGATACTTTAGCAGAGGATTGCGATTTAACGATTCGAATTATACGTATGGGTTATAAAGTTGTTAATTGTGTAGAAGCCGTAGCAATCACCGAAGCGCCAGAAACTTTAAAAGAATTTATGAAACAACGTTTTCGTTGGAGTTATGGCGTGATGCAAGCCTTTTTTAAAAACAAAGAAGCTTGTTTTAACCCAAAACACAAAGGTTTAGGAATGGTGGCTTTGCCCAATATTTTTATTTTTCAGATAATATTACCCATTTTTGCTCCATTGGCCGATTTGGTTTTAATTATAAGTTTAATTTGGAACCACAATAACCCTGATAGTTTGCATAAAATAGGAATATATTACATCGTTTTTATGTTTGTAGATGTATTAGTTAGTATGGTTGCCTTTGTTTTTGAGAAAGAAAAATTAAGCAAACTATTTTGGCTTATACCTCAACGATTTGTTTATAGACAATTGATGTATGTAATTTTGTTCAAAGCCATAAAAAAAGCCATCAAAGGCGAAAGTCAAGGTTGGGGTGTTTTAAAACGTACTGGCAATGTAAAATCTGTTCAATAAAATGAAAAAAATTGAAAAAATAAAATGGTTTCTGGAGCCAGAAGAAAAAGATTATCCAGCTGCACAATCGTATTTAAGTTTGATTTTTGAAGATCATAAAGCAACTGAATTAGTAGTTCAATTAAGACAAGGATCAATAACAAGATGTAAAGCCAAAGACTTGTTTAGAGCTAGTTCGCTTTCATTGTTAGGGGTAAGCAACTCTCATGTTGAAACTGATATTGAAAAAATAAGAAAAAATAAAAAAATTTCGCCTTTACTACTTGTTCGAGATACTGCAAATAGAAAATTGATTATTGCCGATGGTTACCACCGGTTGTGTGCCGTTTACACATTCAATGAAGATGAATTAATTCCGTGTAAAATTGTTTAACCCATAAAAAATAATTATGATATTATTAGAATTTATAATGCGTTTGGCAGTGGCATTAATAGCTGGTTTGGCCATTGGGTTTGAACGACAATGGCAACATAAATCGGCAGGTTTAAGAACCAATACTTTAGTTGCTGTTGGCTCCGCATTATTTGTATTGTTGTCAATTATTATAACAAAAAATGGTGGTGATGTAACCCGAATAATTGGTCAGGTTGTTACTGGTATCGGGTTTTTATGTGGAGGCATCATTTTTAAAGAAGGACTTTCTGTTCACGGACTTACAACTGCATCAACAGTTTGGTGCTGTTCGGCAATAGGCAGTTTGGCTGCAGCCGGATTTTATTCAGAAACTGTTGTGGCAACTGCTGGCGTACTTGCAGTTAATATTTTGTTAAAACCGATAGATTATTGGCTTACTAATAGAAAAGTAAAATGAAACAACTTCTCGCAATTGTAATTTTGTTTGCCATAACAAACTCAGCTTTTGGTCAAATCAATGCGTTTGAAAATAAGAACTTTATAAAAAAGTTATATCAAGATGAAAATTACTTGGCTTTACGAGAAAAAGTGTTCAAAAAATTTGCACACTCGAAGCTGGGTAATTGGGGCGAATTTGTAAATGGAGTTGATGAGGATTTAGTAACCAACAAAAAAATAATTGCGCTTACCTTTGATGCTTGTGGTGGCAAAAATGCGGATGGCTACGATGCTGAATTGATTGATTTTTTACGTGAAGAAAAAATTCCAGCTACCCTATTTGTTACAGGAAAATGGATAGACGCCAATTATACTACTTTTATAAAATTATCAAAAGATCCGTTGTTTGAAATCGAAAATCATGGTTTTAATCATCAGCATTGTTCTGTTGATGGCGAAAGTGAATATGGAATTCACGGCACAAAGAATATTCCAGATGCGATTGATGAAATAGAAGCCAATGCGTTAAAAATAGAAAAAATAACGAGTCGAAAACCCTCTTTTTATCGCTCGGCAACAGCTTACACTGATGAAGCTTGTGCCAAAATTGCCAAACAGCTTGGCGTTACCATCATTAGTTTTGATGTGCTTTCTGGCGATGCTGTTCCGTTTACTCCAATAAAAATTATTGAAAACAATGTTTTAAAAAACGTAAAACCTGGGGCTCTAATTATTATGCATTTTAATCGCCCAAAATGGAATACTTTTGAAGCGCTTCAACTCATCATTCTTGAATTAAAACAGCAAGGTTACACCTTTGCAAAATTAGAAGACTATCCTTTAAAGCCTAAAACTAAAGCAAAAACTATATGACTTAAGTTATATTAGCTAATGATCTAAATCAAGACAAAACATGTTTTAAACTTCTTTTAATTTAATAATCTGAGATTAAATTAGTTTTGTTTGCATCTATTGTTAAGTTTGAAGTTGTGCACATAAGCAAAATTGTTATTGAATTACACCACAAAATGTAATTGATTCAAGTTTAAAGTTTTATTAGCAGATAAGCTTCATTTTATCTTAATAAATTCCTACTATTTTTATAAAAAATTATTAACAAATAAAATGGCAAATAAAACTTCGCAACATATATTAAATACATCAGCAAACTTATTGGGTTTTTGTCTTATCGTGATCTCATCATTGCGGATTTCTAATGTTTCTGTTAATACCTATTTAGACGAACTAACTTCGATTATTGCTATAGTGCTAACAATTTCGTCAATTTTGTCTTTTGCATCAATTAAAACAAAACTGCCAAAACGAGAAATATTATTAGAAAATATAGCAGACTTTTTTTTTGCTATTGCTTTAATTTCAATACTTATTGTGATTTTGTTTATCACATTTAATATATAAATTAAATTTTAAATTTTTAAAACTAAATCAATGGATATTCTAAAATCAGAGAAAGAGCAATTGAGTAAGCTTCAAAAAATTGTTCAAAAAACAATTGAAGACGAAAAACTTATAGTAGAGAATTTGCTCAATCCACCAGAAGATGTTTTGTCAAGAGGTCAAAAAATATCGGATAAAGTGGCTCGGTTTGGTGGTAGTTGGGCATTTATAATTTCTTTTTTCATCGTTTTGTTTGTTTGGATATTGTTTAATACTGTTACTCCATTAAAAGACAATTTTGATCCTTATCCTTTTATTTTAATGAACTTAATTTTATCTTGTATTGCCGCTTTGCAAGCTCCAGTTATTATGATGAGCCAAAACCGAGTGGAAGAAAAGGACAGAAAACGAAGTGAAAATGATTACCTTATCAACTTAAAATCTGAATTGGCAATAAGAGCTTTACACGAGAAAATGGATTTACTGTTGGAAGAGCAAATAAAAATTTTGTTTGAAACTCAAGCCAAACAATTAATGATTTTGAAATCGATTGAAAAAAAATTAAAAGTTGAAAAATGAAACGCTATTAAGAATTTAGGTGGTAAATTGGGTAATTATGGGTGTTCCACCCTCCATAAAAAAACAAATAGTACATACATATATAAGCATTTGTAATATCTACCAATTAAGGTAAAGTAGCATTTGCAATTGTTGGATCAAATGCCTTTAAACCTCAACATTAAACTATTATGCCAGTAGCTTTAACTGTATTCGTTAGCAAAAGATATTGCTTGCACACTAATTAACGGTATTGCCATTAAGGCCGAGTTTTATAGTGCCAATTCACGCCAATTGAATTATCAACGTTTTATTTTAACCGCTTATTTCCAGGTATCAAACTAGCTTTCTAATATTAAAAACTTAGAAAAAAGCCATAACACAAAAACTCAACAGGTAGATCCTTAAAGAAAATCAATAGAAGTATTAAACGATTTATTCAAATCGGCAAGGGTTGATTATTTTGAAGTATTAATGACCCAACGTGGTGCCTTAGAAGCTAAGCTAAAATTGGTTGAAACCAAAAAACAATTGTTAAATGCATTGGTTGGTGTGTATAGAAACTTGGGTGGAGGATGGCAGTAAGCCTTAATGCTTGAATTAGGGTTTTAAGGCTTTAGATTTCGTGGAATCAAAAAATTAGAGCTGCATAAAAACGTACATCCAAAATCAATTAGTGGTTGAGCAAATCAAAAATCATAAATTTAATTTATATTTACCCATTACTTTAAAAATTGTTTGTATCGCATTAAAAAATAATGTCAGTTAGTTTAGAAAACACAGATAAATACGAAGCCGTTATAGGTCTCGAGGTTCACGTACAATTATCCACAAAATCTAAGGCATTTTGTTACGATAGCGCACAATATGGTAGCTCGCCAAACCACAATATTAGTCCTGTTTCGTTAGGTTTACCAGGTGCTTTACCTAGGGCAAATCAAGAGATTGTAAAATACGCCGTTAAGTTGGGTTTGGCAATTGGGTCAACCATAAATAAGTATAATTTTTTCGATCGTAAAAATTATTTCTATGCCGATTTGCCTAAAGGCTACCAAATTACACAAGATAATCAACCCATTTGTTTAGGCGGGAGTGTAAAAGTTAGGCTTTCAGGCGGAGTAGAAAAACAGGTAATTTTAAACCGCATACATATTGAAGAAGATGCAGGTAAAAGCATTCATGATATTGACCCTAAATATTCGTTAATTGATTTAAACCGAGCTGGTGTAGCTTTATTAGAAGTAGTAACAGAACCCGTAATTACATCGGGCGAGGAAGCTGCAGCTTACCTTACCGAATTAAGAAAACTAGTACGTTACCTTAACATTTGCGATGGCAATATGGACGAAGGTAGCATGCGCTGCGATGCCAATGTAAGTATACGCCTTAAAGGCGATAAAAACTTGGGCAACCGTTGCGAGGTTAAAAACTTAAACTCTATAAAAAACGTACAGCGAGCCATTGAACACGAAATTACAAGACAAATAGAACTTAGAGAAGCTGGTTTTTACATAGACCAAAATACCCTAAACTTTGATGCCCTTACGGGGATAACATCTGTGTTGCGAAGCAAAGAAATGGCCAACGATTACCGCTATTTCCCCGAGCCCGATTTGTTGCCTTTAAACTTATCGGATGCGTATATAGAGGCAATTAAAAATGATATGCCCGCCTTACCAGAAGAACTTTTCAAGCAATTTACCACCCAATTTAAATTACCCGAATACGATGCTTTGGTGTTAACTGCCGATAAAGATATGGCCGATTATTTTTTAGCTATAACCGCCTCTGTTGGTAATTATAAAGCAGCATCTAACTGGGTTATGGGTGTTATTCGCTCTTTTTTAAACGAAAATAATATTGGATTTAACCAGTTTCCAATTGCGGCTAAGCAAATTGCCGAACTTATAAACAAAGTTGAAGATGGGGTGTTAAACAATAACCACGCAAAAGAAAAAGTTTTTGTTACTTTACTAAATCATCCCACCAAAAACTTAAACGATATTTTAAAGGAACTAAACGTTTTAATAGATACCAACACTAACGATATAGAAAGTTTTATTTTAGCCGTTTTAAATAAATATCCCGACAAGGTAAAAGAATACCATTGTGGTAAAAAAGGAGTTTTAGGGTTGTTTATGGGCGAGTTAATGAAAATATCGGGCGGTAAAATTGATCCAAAAAGTGCCAATCAGTTGCTTATAAGTCAACTAGAAAAACTAAAATGAGAAAAATCTTTATTGTTGTTATTATATTTTTATTTGCCAGTTGCAAAGACAAAACCAAATTTGTTATAAACGGCAAAATAGATAATGCCATTGTGGGTAAGCAAATGGTTACGCTGGTTACACAAAACTTAAATGGTGAAATTACACCCGTAGATTCGGCCATTTTAGGGGAAAATAAAGACTTTAAATTATCGGGCATTGCTCAAGAAGCCACTTTTTATCAAATAGTGTATAATAACCGTAGCTATATGTTAATTGCCAAAAATGGCGATGATATTGAATTTAATAATGACGAAAAAACGCCTAATATTTATACTATTAATGGTTGCACCGAAGCCGATAAAATTACCGAATTAAATAAATTAATTGCCACCTACACTGATGAAAACATAACTCTCGAACAAAAATATTCCGCTTTATTGGCGCAAAACGCTACCCAAAAACAAAATATTTTACAGCAATACCAAAGCCAAGCAAACAAAAATTTACAATCATTTTCAAGTAAAACTTATCAATTTATACTAAACAACTCGCAAAGTTTAACTGCTTTTTATGCAGCCAATGTTTTACATAATTTAGATGAAAGCGGTACTTACGAAAACCAGATTATAACTTACGCTAAAAGCATAAAAACAAAGTTTAACAATTTGCAAGTACAAAGTTTTGTTAGCCAGATGGAAGCTTTAGACCATGTAAGTGTTGGTAAAATTGCACCAGATATTATAGCCGAAACACCCGAGGGTAAAGTTTTGCAATTAAGTAAGTTTAGAGGTAAATATGTATTTTTAGATTTTTGGGCATCGTGGTGTGGACCCTGCCGACAAGAAAACCCTAATATTGTAAAAGCATTTAATAAATTTAAAGATAAAAACTTTACTGTTTTTAGTTTTTCTTTGGATGATGATAAAACCAAATGGATAACAGCAATTGAAGAAGATAAGCTAAATTGGGCGCATGTATCCGATTTAAAAGGTTTTAATTCGCCTTATACTATAATGTATAATGTTAACGCAATTCCACATTCGATATTAATAAATCCTGATGGAAAAATAATTGCTAAAAACTTAAGAGGCGATGCTTTAGAAACGTTTTTGACTTCTATTTTAAAATAACACATTAAATTAAAATTGGCATATAGTGTACATATTAAAATTAAATTGTTAAATTAAAGTGCTATTTAACAATTTGTTAATACTTACTTAACTGTGCGTAACGTAAAAGAAGGTAATTTCGTATCATTAATAAATTTATATGAGTACAACCAAACCCACAATTTTAATAGTTGATGATGAACCAGATATTCTGGAACTCATAGAATATAATTTAAAAAAAGAAGGCTATCAAGTTTATACAGCTACTAATGGTCAACAAGCCGTTACCGAGGCTAAAAAAGTAATTCCCGATTTAATTATATTGGATATTATGATGCCTAAAATGGATGGTATTGAAGCTTGCAGAATAATGCGAGCAATGCCCGAATTTAAAAATACTTTCATGGTTTTTTTAACTGCCCGTAGCGAAGAATATTCGGAAATTGCTGGCTTTAACGTAGGTGCCGATGATTATATAGCCAAACCTATAAAGCCAAGAGCCTTAATAAGTCGCATAAATGCGATTCTACGTCGCAATGTTCAAACCGAAGAAACACTTGATAGTAAAGTAGAAATTGGCGATTTAGTAATTGATAGAGAAGCTTTTTTGGTTTTTCAAGGCGGTAATAAAGTAGTTTTAGCAAAAAAAGAATTTGAGTTATTGTATTTATTAGCATCAAAACCAGGTAAAGTTTATACTCGTGAAGTTATACTGAAAAATATTTGGGAAGATAGCGTGGTGGTTACCAACCGTACTATTGATGTGCATATTAGAAAACTACGAGAAAAACTAGGCGACAGTTACGTTACAACAGTTAAAGGAGTAGGTTATAAATTTGAACTAGAAGCCGAGTAACGTTAAAGTTAAAATTCAAATTTAAAAGCAACACAATCATTAATTAAAACTTAACTAACTATTATATCTACAAATAAAGTTTTTTAAATTTTCGATTTTTTTTTCAATTTTTAATTTTTAATTTGGAGTTGATAAACGGTTTAAATAAAATAGTAAATTTGCGGATTAATGAAAAATCCGAAATTACAAGACCTGATTATATTTGAAGATAACCACTTAATGGTTATAAATAAACCACCTTTTATTAGCTCGTTAGATGAGCGTGAGGGAGGAGACATTAACATACTTCGCTTAGCTAAACAATACCATAACGATGCGCAAATTTGCCACCGATTAGATAAAGAAACTTCGGGTGCAATGATTATTGCCAAAGACCCCGAAACCTACCGTTTTGTATCTATGCAATTTGAGCACCGCGAGGTTAAAAAAGTATATCATGCCATTGTAGATGGTACCCACGTTTTTAATAACTTAATAGTTGATTTACCCATTTTAAACGTTGGTAAAGGCAATGTTACCATAAGCCGCACCGAAGGTAAACGAGCCGAAACTCATTTTAATTCGCTAACCTATTTTAAACATTACACCTTAATAGAAGCGCAACCAGTTACCGGCCGTATGCACCAAATTCGCATACATTTAGCCACCCAAAAAGCTTCAATAGCAGGCGATGGTATGTATGGTGGCAAACCAGTATTTTTGTCGCAAATAAAACGCAAATATTTGCTTACTAAAAACGATGAAGAACAACCCATTATGAAGCGTTTTGCGCTACACTCCCGTGAAGTAAGCTTTAAAATTGCCGAAAATGAAACTCGTACCTTCATTGCCAATTACCCAAAAGATTTTGGAGTATTGTTAAAATTATTGCAAAAAAACGATGCGTAATTTTTTTTGTTAGTGAAATTTTCTCTTCAAGAATACTTATAAACCTGCTTTCGATTAATAAACATAAGTATAATTTGCTGTAAATTAATGTTCTTTACGATTTTAAAGCGTTAACGACGGTAGCGGCATCCTTTTTTTATCCCCCTATCCCCCAAAGGGGGAAAACGTTAAATCCCCCCTTTGGGGGCCAGGGGGAAAAAAGATACAGCGGACGGCGTGTTAAAACGCCCTAATCATTACAAAAACAGTATTTATTTATTAATCAAACTTAGGTAATAAAATTATTTTAACCTGTAAAATTTTAATGTGCTTAGTTTAGATTATAAAACTGATTATAAGTATTTTATTATAAATAGTATTACCTAAAAAATTTTGTATTCTAACAAAAAATTACACTACCAATTTAAGCCTATTTTAACTACTTTTGAAATCTTAAAAACCCCAAAAACTCAAAAATATGAATTACGATGTTATCATTATTGGAAGCGGCCCAGGTGGATATGTTGCAGCAATTAGAGCGGCACAATTAGGCTTAAAAACCGCAGTGGTAGAAAAAGAAGCACTAGGTGGTATTTGTTTAAATTGGGGATGCATTCCTACTAAAGCCTTGTTAAAAAGTGCCCAAGTTTTCGAATATATTAACCACGCAAGCGATTACGGAATTAAAATAAATGGTACTGCCGATGCTGACTTTGAAGCAGTAATAAAGCGTAGCCGTGGGGTTGCAGATGGCATGAGCAAAGGCATTCAGTTTTTAATGAAAAAAAATAAAATTGATGTGTTGATGGGCTTCGGTAAAATTAAAACCGGAGGCAAAATTGAAGTTAAAGCTGCCGATGGTAGCACAAAAGAATATACAGCTAAACACACCATATTGGCAACAGGCGGCCGCTCTCGCGAATTGCCAAATCTTAAAATTGATGGTGTAAAAATTATAGAATACCGCAAAGCCATGAGTTTGCCTTTATTACCAAAAAGTATGGTTATTGTAGGCTCGGGAGCAATAGGTGTTGAGTTTGCCTATTTTTATGCCACAATGGGTACAAAAGTAACCATTGTTGAGTTTATGGATAATATTGTACCTGTGGAAGATGAAGACGTTTCTAAACAACTAAACAGGTCGTTTAAAAAACTGGGCATTGATATTATGAATAAAGCTTCGGTTGAGAGCGTTGATACTAGCGGAAGTGGTTGCAAGGTATCGGTGAAAACCGAAAAAGGAAATATTGTTTTAGAAGCGGATATTGTACTTTCGGCAGTGGGTATGGCTACTAACTTAGAGGGCATAGGCCTTGAGGAGGTTGGCGTTAAAACCGATAAAGGAAAAGTTTTAGTTGACGAATTTTATAAAACCAATATTGCTGGCGTTTATGCTATAGGCGATATTGTTGCTGGCCAATCACTAGCCCACGTTGCAAGTGCCGAAGGTATTATATGTGTAGAAAAAATTGCAGGTCACAGCCCCGAACCACTAGATTATGGCAACATACCGGGTTGTACTTATTGCTCCCCCGAAATAGCCTCTGTTGGTTTAACCGAAAAGAAAGCTATTGAAGCGGGCTACGAAATTAAAGTTGGAAAATTTCCGTTCTCGGCATCGGGTAAGGCAAGTGCCGCAGGTGTAAAAGATGGTTTTGTGAAAATTATTTACGATGCAAAATATGGCGAACTCTTAGGTGCACACATGATTGGGGCAAACGTAACCGAAATGATTGCCGAAATTGTAGTTGCCCGTAAATTAGAAGTTACAGGCCACGAAATGTTAAAAGCCGTACACCCACACCCCACCATGAGCGAGGCAATTATGGAAGCAACCGCCGATGCTTATGGCGAGGTGATTCATTTATAGTTGTTACAAACCTGAGTTCGATTAATAAATACTGTTTTTGTAATGATTAGGGCGTTTTCTGCCTGCCGTTAGGCAAGGTAACACGCCGTCCGCTACCTGCCTGCCGGCCGGCAGGCGGGCCGCTATCATCGTTAACGCTTAAAAATATTAAATAACATTGGTTTACAGCAAATTACACTTTAGTTTAATAATCGAACTCAGGTTACAAGTGTTTAGTGGATTTTAATTTTACTGACCTAATTTTATTTAATCATTATAATTTTAACTCATTTAGCTTAAAAGTTTTAGTAAATAAATTTATGACTTTTAATTTTGGAAAGAAATTCAATCGTGTTTTGTAATTATAAAATGCAGAAATTTTATTAAATAATTAAAAACTGTTAGTCATAACTGTCCTAACAAATAATATACAAAAAGGGCTTGTAAAATCCTAATTTTGAGTTGCAAAACTTTAAAAATAAAAAAGCACAAACCCCATAGTATAAGTACAAAAGAAAGCAATACTAAAATCAATAAAAGAGCGAGTAAAAAATCGGATATACCACTGTTCTGTCAAATCATCAAAGTTATACCTAAATATCTTCTTATAAAGTGTGTTGATATTTACAAAACAGACAAACATTGTTTGGCATATAAAACTTACGACCAGCTAGTTGCGCTAATATTCGAACAGTTAAACAAATGCTTATCGTTACGAGAGATTACAATGGGCTTGGGTTTAACCCCCGAAACAGTTAAGGATTTAGACCTGCTACAAAGCCCCGCAAAATCCACAATGAGTGATGGAAATGCCAAGCGAGATTACCATGTTTTTGAGCGTTTACACGAAGAGTTACTAAAACATTACAAAAACTTGTTTACCCACACACCCGAATATAAAGCCTTTGCCGAGATAGGGAATAAGAATATTAAGATTATAGATGCCACCACAATGAGCGTTAGTTTAAACCTATTTAACTGGGCAAAATTTCGGACAGCTAAAGGATGTATCAAGGCACACGTATGCTTAGATGAGGCTACAATGCTACCAGAGATGGTATGTATAACCGAAGCTGAGGTAAGCGACCGACGTGGGGCAGATAATTTTAGATACAAAGCCGGCACCATAGTGGTAGATGACCGAGGGTATTTTGATTTTAAGCTTTTTGTGCAAAGAATAGCTGATGAAAATATATTTGTTACCCGCATAAAAGACAATACCTTGTACCAAAGGATAAATGAAAAGGAATTAGCAGATAAAAATTCGACAGGGATTATTAAAGACGAAATCATTCGCCTTAATAGCAAAACGGCAGAAAAAGCAGTTTTAAAAGAAGTAGATTTACGCAGGGTAGCGGTTTATATCGCCGAAGATGACCGAACAATCGTCATTATTACCAACCAACTTGATTGAAGTGCAGATACGATAGCCGAACTTTACAAACGCAGATGGAAGATTGACACCTTTTTTAAGCTGATTAAACAAAATTTGCAAACAAAAACCTTTGTTGGTACCAATCAAAACTCCTGTAAATCGCAGTTATTTGTTGGTTTAATAGCTTACTTCTTTCTAGAACTCATCCGCAGAGCTATTAGCAAGATAAAACATCGGTTTGGGCATTTTGCAACCCTAATTAGGATAAGTTTGATGCATTACAATGGTTTAGACTATGTGGTATACGAAATAAAAGACGTGGTAAAGAAAGCAAGAGAAACTAAACCCATACCATCCACACCTAAATCTATGCAGAAAGTGTTGTTTACTTAATTTAATTTTGACACTGTTTTGGGAATTATGGCCTTGAGTAATGCCTTTAAAAATCATAGATGCAACTTTTTAGAAATTTCTCAAAACCGTTCGGACAGATATGAATCTATTTTCAATAAATTTTATCCCAATAGCTCAACATTATTTTTTTTGTGTAATAAGTATCATTTTCATCTTCACTTAGCTTAATTTCAGGGAAATCCGCTAATTATTCCTACAGAAAACTCCATAAAAAAACCTTACCTAAAATTTTAGGTAAGGTTTTTTTGTACTTAAATTTCAAATTAAAGAGAGAATGCGTATGCAAATCTTAAAGCAACTTGACCTAAAGTTACATCATTTTTAAAGCTAACGGCTTCATAACGAGCAGATATATCAAAGTCTTTTGCAAAAGCAACACCTATGCCTGGAGAGTAAAGAAAACCAGTTCCAGCACCCTCTTGTACACCAAATCCTGCACCAACTTCAGCAGAAATGTAAAATCCTTTTGTTGGGAATACTTTTAAACCAGCTTTTAGAGGCACTATACCAAAATCTTTACCTCCAAAATCCTTAAAATCTTTCTTTGCAAAAAAATTGGTATAACCAGTTGTTAAAGTACCAGAAAGAGATTCGGTAATGTCTCTTTGCAATTTAAGATCACCACCTAAAGTGAGACCATAAGTTTTGTCAAAATCGCCTAAAGTTGTTCCTAAATTAATACCTACACCTAAGCGCCAATCGTTTGTTTTAACTTTAGCAACTTCTTGTGCTTTAGATGCTGTAATTGTTAATAATAAAATGCCTGCAATTGTTAATGTTTTTGTAATTTGTTTCATAATCATATTTTTTTTAAACAATTCGCAAATAGTGTGCCATTAAATTAAAAAATTAGATTTAAACGTTATCTAAATTTCAACGGTTTGGGGTAAAGTCTTCAACTATAATAAGTTTATATAGCAGTACATTACCTTTTAAATTAGTAATTAAAAAAATATTTGGTGGGAATATTGCCTTTTTTTTAGCTTTATTTTTTGGTTTTAAACCTTGTTGCAAAATTTAGCGTTATTTTGGGTACACTAATTTAATAATGGCTTTGTTGTTTTTTTTAAACTATTTGGGTAGTAATTATTTATTTTTTTTGAAACTTCCAATAAATAGGAGTGAGCTATTTTTTTTAAAAAGTAAACCCAATCCACTACAAAAATTGTTTACTTTATGGGGTAAAAGCTGTATGTGTGCAAATGGGCAAGCAACAAGATGGGCAAATGTGGTTTTAAAAACAAAATCGCATACAGTTGTAAAACTACTTTGGTTTTTTCTACTTTTAAGTTTAACTCCAGCCATAGCGCAAAAAAAATATAGTTTAAACATAACTGGCTTTTCTAATCAAAATAAAATAAGCTACAATAAAGCTTTTACAGATAGCTTACAGGTTATAAAACAGGTAGATAGTGTAGTAACTATTGTAAAATTAAATGGCTACTTTAATTGTGCCATTAATAGTTACGAGTGGAAAAACCAAAATTTAAATCTAAATTTAAATACAGGTACAGCCTACAAATTTGTAAGTATAAGCAACGGAAACATTAACCCAAACGCATATAATTTAAAAAAAGCACATAAAAACCAAGTTTGGAATATTGCAGAACTAAAAGATATTTACAGCTCAGTATTAAAATGGTACGATAACAATGGATACCCATTTGCACAAGTATGGTTAGATAGTTTGGCTTTTAACCAAAATAACATTACGGCAAAACTTTTTTGTGAAGCAAATAATAAATTCACAATTGATTCGGTTTTAATTTTAGGTAATGCTAAATTATCGCTTAATTTTCTTTATGCTGCATTAGATTTAAAGCCTGGTGATATTTACCAAGAAAATAAAATTGTTTTAATTGATAAAAGACTTAAGAGTTTAAATATTATAACCGTTGAAAAAAACACCGAAATTATTTTTGATGATTATAAAACTAAATTACATTTATACATCAATCAAAAAAACGCTAACCAGTTTGATGGTATTATAGGCTTTTTACCCGCAACCAACGGCAATAAATTACAGTTTACTGGCGATTTTAAACTAAAACTGCAAAACACTTTAAAACGGGGCGAACTTTTTGATTTAAACTATCGTGGCTTGCCCAACCAAACTCAACAATTGATAACCAAAATTAACTACCCTTATTTATTTGTTTCTAAAATTGGATTAGATTTAGATTTTCAGTTATTTAAAAAAGATACCAGCTTTTTAAATTTAAATACCAAATTAGGTTTCTCGTACGCTTTTACGCCCGAAAAATTAGTAAACGTATTTGTAGAAAATTATAAAGGAAATCTAATAAGTTCGGTAGATAATACAAAAACAGGTATTTTACCTTCTTTTACAAATATTGCAACAACGTATTACGGTATTGGTACAATTTTAGAAAAAACTGACAATAGCTTGTTGCCCCAAAAAGGATATAAACTAATTTTTGCAGCCAGCGTAGGCCAACGTAAGCTAATTAAATCTCAAAATTTTAATCCCGATGAGTTTCCAAATACAATTAAAAATACCACCCAATATAAACTAAATATGGATTTAAATTATTACCTAAAGTTTACGCCAAAGTTTGGTTTATATGCTCGAAACCAAGCCGCTATATTATCGGGTACTAATATTTTCGAAAATGAAGCATATAGAATTGGTGGATTTAAAATTTTAAGGGGTTTTAACGAACAAAGTATTTTAGTGAGTTCGTATATAGTGCAAAGCCTCGAAACTAGATATTTTATCGAAAAAAATTCATTTCTTTTTACTTTTTACGATCAAGGTTTTGTGAAACAATCTTTTTCAACGGGTTTAAAAACAGATATTCCAGCTGGTTTTGGGGCGGGTATAAACTTCGAAACCAAATTAGGTTTCATGTCTTTAATGTATGCTTTAGGTAAACAACAAAATAATCCACTAAATTTGCGTACCGGAAAAATCCATTTTGGTTTAGTAAGTTATTTTTAGTTAATGCGTTTAGGTTTGTATATTTTTTTGGTATTGATATTTTGTACGCAAGCTAATAACTACGCACAAACTATTGATAGCGTTTCTGTTAAACCCGATACCGTACTTATAAAAAAGAAAATTATTTATTTGGATTCGGCAACCATTGCTCGAAATCTTTTTATTAAAGACTCTATCATTCAAATTCAAGATTCGTTAGTTTGGAAATACATTAAATTTCCACTTGCAAACAGGCCAAATTTGTTCACAGTAGGCTTGTTAAAAAAATATTTAATTACGGATAAATATTTATTAAGCAACAATCATCTAAATAAAAATAAGGAAGTTAAATTTGGCAGTGGCTTAAATAAAAATTATAACAATATTTGGATACTAATAGTAATTATAAGTTTAGTTATAAGTTTTTCAATACTAAAATTCTTCTATAATTCAGAAATTGTACTTATTTTCTTGGCCTTATATCACACAAAATCTTTAAGCAAAATTAATAAGGAACGAAATATTTTTTCTTCATGGCAGTTTTTAGTTTTATTTATTTTATTTTGTTTTACATTAGGCTTATACCTGTATTTAGTAACCAAAAAACTAGGAAACATTTATAATTATGAAGGTTTAACTTTATTTTTAAGCTTATCGGTGATAACATTATTTTTATTGAGCTTAAAAATTATTTTGTTACGGTTTCTAGGTTTTGTTTTTAATATTACCAATATGGTTAGCCAATACATTCATATATTATACATTAGCCTTTTTAATACCTTATTTGTACTTTTACCTTTTCTGTTAATTTTTGCATTAATTTCGCAACGTTTTTCATTGATTGCAATTTGGTTATCGGTTTTTGTGTTAGCCCTAATATACATATTAAGACTTATTAAGGCGGCAATCGTTGTATTGTATAAACATACATTTTCAAAAACATATTTATTTCTGTATATTTGCGCCTTTGAAATTTGCCCTATTATTATACTAATAAAGGCTTTAAATATTAGTTGAGAAAAATGCATACAAATTTGGAAGACAGAAAAAATAAAGTTAAAAGTATTCTAGTAACATTGCCAGCACCCGAAAGCGAAAAATCTCCTTATTATGATTTAGCAATTCCCTTAAATTTAAAAATAGATTTTCGATCTTTTATACACGTAGAAGGTATACCAGGTAAAGAAATTAGAAAAGATAAAATAAATTTAAGCAACTATACTGGGGTAATATTAAATAGTAAAAATGCGGTTGATCATTTTTTTAGGGTTTGTGAAGAAACTAGATATGAAGTGCCACCCGAAATAAAATACTTTTGTTTATCAGAGTCTATTGCACTTTACCTTCAAAAATATATTCAATATCGTAAACGAAAAATATTTTTTGGCAAGCAAACAGCAAAAGATTTGGCCGATATACTAAAGAAACATCCCAATGAAAAACTTTTATATCCATGTTCTGATGTTGCAGCCGAAACCACCGAAACAGTTTTAAGGGCAAATGGTATTGATTTTACACCCGCAGTTCTATTTAAAACAGTGGTTTCTGATTTGTCTGATTTAGCCGAAGTTTTCTACGATATCATTGTGTTTTTTAGTCCCTCAAGTGTTCAATCTTTATTAATTAATTTTCCAAATTTTAAACAGAACAAAACACGGTTGGCTGCATTTGGTGTTAGCACTCAAAAAGCAATCGAAGATGCTGGTTTAATATTAGATATTCCAGCCCCAACTCCACAAGCACCATCTATGACGATGGCTATCGAACAATATATTAAAACAATTAAATAATAAAATAATTTATTTGAAACTAAATTTGTTGAAATTTCGTAATAATTTAGGAATTTTAAAGTTAAAAGAATATAATTGTATCATAATTATTACAAATGCATGTTTTTAATATTTTTTAGTTAGTTTCTAGTTATATCATTTTTATAAATAATTAGTAATTTTTCACAATTTCTGTATATTAGGGCGTTTTATTAACTAAATATATTTCAATTTAAAGTTTATATGAGAGTATTTTATTTCTTTGCTTTTATCATTTTAGTCTCTTTAGGGGCATGTAATAGCAATTCTGGAGGAAGAGGTGAGTTAACAGGTGTTTATGTAAAAACCTATAAACAAGAGTTGCCTTTTGGTATGGTTTACATTCCTTCGGGCTCATTTATTATGGGGCAGGTTGATCAAGATGTAACCATCTCGCAGTTTGCACAAAACAAACAAGTTACAATCTCTGCATTTTATATGGATGATACAGAAATTACAAATGGGGAATACAAACAATTTGTAAATTGGGTAAGGGATTCTATTGCCATTACTAGATTAGGTTCAAAAGCAGATAAATTTTACATTAAACCCCGTACAGATAATAAAAAATCAACATCTGGTTCAAATAAAAAAATAATTGATTGGCGAAGAGTAAATGCTAACAAAGGTATTTGGAACGATAAAACTTTAACCGACCAGTTAAATAGAGACATGTATTACCAAGGTAGTGAGAAATTTTATAATAAAAAAGAACTTAAAGTTGAGCAATTAAGGTTTACCTACGAATGGGTTGATTACCGCAAAGCTGCAAATTATAGAGGTTTCCGTGATCCAAATATCAACAAATCTGGCATGCAAATTACGCGTGATAGTTTTATTGTTAAAGACGAAGTTTACATTTATCCTGATACTTTAGTTTGGATTTCGGATTTCACTTACGCACAAAACGATCCTATGGCAAAAGGATATTTTGCACATCCATCATATATTAATTATCCCGTTGTTGGTGTAAATTGGAAACAAGCAAAAGCTTTTACTCAATGGAGAAGTAGAATTAACGAATCATACAAAATTAGGGTAAGACAACCAGCAAGGTTACCTTACGATTTACCAACCGAAGCACAATTTGAATACGCAGCTAGGGGAGGTAAATCTCAAACAAGTTACCCTTGGGGTGGCCCATATATAAGAAATGCAAAAGGTTGTCTACTGGCAAACTTTAAACCCGGACGTGGAAATTATGCAGACGATGGGGGTGCATTTACTGTATATGCTAAATCATATTTTCCAAACGATTTTGGCTTGTACAATATGGCGGGTAATGTTGCCGAGTGGACAAGTTCTATATACGATGATGCTTCATCAGCTTATGTTAACACTTTAAACCCATCTTTTGATAAAGCAGTAAAAGAAGGTGACAAAGATTATAACAAACGAAGAGTTGTTAAAGGCGGTTCATGGAAAGACATAGGTTATTTCTTACAAAACTCTGCTAGAACCTATGAATATCCCGATTCTGCCCGTTCCTCAATCGGGTTTAGATGTGTGCTTCCTTTCGTAGGCAGAGATGTTAAAGACCGACCTAGTAATTTTAGAAAATAATCAACTTAAATAATAAACCCAAAAAAACAATTAAAAATTAAAGTAATGGCGCAAAACAAAAAATTCAAATTTTCATTAGACACAATCATATCCTGGGGTGCGTCGGTAGTAATTATCGGAGCAATGTTTAAAATTTTACACTTGCCAGGCGGTTCTTTGGTAATTGGTATTGGTTTAGGTACCGAAGCTTTATTGTTTTTCATAATGGGTTTTGTAGCACAAAATAAAGAGCCTAAGTGGGAAACGGTTTATCCGCAGTTAAGTGAAGATTTTACTGGTGAGCTTCCTAACATGCAAAAAGCTGTTAAATTAAACGAATTTGAAATTAAAGGCGGTGGTAGTAATACATTCTTACCAGATTTAAAAATTGGAGATGACGTTGTAGGTAAAATTAGAGAAGGCTTAGAAAACTTTAGTAATAAAGTTGGATCAATTTCAAGCTCGGCCGATGCTACAATAACTACAAACGAGTTTGCAGGTAAATTAAAAGAGGCTACTCAAAAAGTTGGTAGTTTAAACACAGCATTTGATCAAGCTACTGTTGGCATTTCGGCTATTGCGGGTGCTGCAGAAGGTGCTAAAGAGTATCACAATCAAGTTAATAGTTTAGGTAAAAGTATATCTGCTTTAAACGCAGTTTATGAGTTAGAACTTCAAGATTCAAGTGCACACCTAAAATCAATGAATAAGTTCTATTCAAATCTTTCTTTAACTATGCAAAACTTTAACGAATCTATGGAAGATTCGAAACAGTTTAAAGAAGAGGTTGGTAAATTAGCTAAAAACTTAACAAGCTTAAATTCTGTTTATGGTAACATGCTTTCTGCAATGAACCAACCAAGAGCATAATTTTTTAATTAATTAATTTTTAAATTCTAAAAATATAGCTCATGGCAGGCGGTAAGGAAACCCCAAGACAGAAGATGATTGGTATCATGTATTTGGTTTTAATGGCAATGTTGGCATTAAACGTATCAGATACTATATTAAACGCATTTTCTATAATAAATAATAGTTTAAAAACATCAACTTCAAATGTTAATGCAAGTTTAACACAATCAGTTAGTGCATTTGAACAAACTAAGATGAAAGAAAATCCAGTTAAAGCAAAACCTATTCTTGATAATATCAAAAAAGCGCAAAAACTTGCTGGTGAATTAGAAGGGATGATTCAAGCTTTAAAAGACGAAGTAATTGAAAAAGGCGATGGAATTGATCCGGAAACAGGTGAAATTAGAAAAAGAGATGATTTAGATATTGCAACTCATGTAATTTGGAACGAGGGAAAAGGAAAAGGTTATGCTTTACAGAAAAAAATTAACGAAACTCGCGAAAAATTAATTGCTTTATTAGAGCCTAGGGATAGATCAACAGTTTCTTTCGTTTTAGAAGCAAACGATTCTAAAAAGCGTACAACATCTGGCACTAAAGCTGATTGGGTTCAATCTAATTTTGGAGATGGTACACCTTTAACTGCTGCAGTTACTATCTTATCAAAATTACAAGCAGATAGTAAAAATGCTGAAAATGCGATTGTAAGAAAGTTTCTTTCAAAAATGGATGAGGCATTGGTTAATTTGGATAAATTTACTGCAGTTGCGGTATCTCCAAGCTCTTATGTTATTCAAGGCCAACCTTACATTTCCGAAGTATTTTTAACGGCGTATGATTCTCAAAACAATCCAGATATTACAGTTGGAGGATCAAAATTATCCACAAAAGAAGGTAGAGGTGTTTATACAGTGAATACTAGTAGAGAAGGTGAATTTAAGTGGAAAGGCAAAATTACTGTTAAACAAGTTGATGGTACATTTAAAACTTATGAAACTGCAGAACAAACTTACAGGGTTGCAAGACCTTCGGCAGTTGTTTCTCCAGATAAAATGAATGTATTTTATATCGGTGTTCCAAACCCAGTTACAGTATCGGCACCAGGTATTGCTAAAGAAAAGCTTAGGGTTAACATGTCTGGTGGCAGTATTAGTGGGTCTAATGGTTCTTATACAGTTAGAGTAACTAGCGGAACACAAGCAACTGTTTCTGTTTCTGCTGAGGAAAAAGGTAAAGTACAAGCTATGGGGTCTTCTAATTTTAGAATCAAGAAAGTACCAGATCCGTATGCTACATTTGCTGGTTCCGCATCTGGCCCGGTAGGTAGAAGTTCTGCTGTAAATGTTAATAGATTAGAAGCAGCATTAGATAATTTTGATTTTGAATTAAAATTTAGAGTAGTTAAATTTAATATTGCTATAAACAAACCAGGTCAAGATCCATTGTTCTACACATCTCCAGATGGTAGTTTCTCTGGTCAAATTAAAACTGCTGTAAACAGGTTATCCCCTGGTGATGTAGTTTCTTTTAGTAGTATTGTAGTCAACGGCGAAGACGGTTCTACTAGGCAATTAAAAACAGGTATTAACGTTGTTGTTAGAGGTAATTAATATATGATGAAGCGTAGTTTAGTTTTAATATTAGCTGTTTTGTGTGCCGTATCTGTTATGGCCCAAAAAAGGAAATCTAAGAATTTGAAGAAAAAAAGACCTTCGATTTCAAAAGTTAAAAAAGCACCAGAGCAAAATGCGGGTTTTGCAGTAGATACGCTTCCCGTTGCTGCCTCAGCCACTTTAGCTCCAGCAAAAGCACCTATTTACTCTATATTTCAGCAATACAATGAATCTCGAGTGAAAAGAGAAATTGATATGAATAAAGATTCACTCAAATGTGCTCCCGAATACCCACGTGTAAAAGCCGAAGATGTTGTTTTTGCAAGAAGGTTGAAACGTGATATTTATTTTGCTGAAGAAGCAAATAAATTTATGGTTCCTAAAACCGCAGAACAAAATCTTTTATTTGTTTTGTTAAATGCAATTAAAGAAAATAGAATTGATGCTTACCAAACTTGGAACGATAACAGCAATACTTTTATTGATTTGATTAACTACGCAGATTTAATGAAAAAAACCGATACTTATGCTGGTCTTGCTGATATGACACAAGCAGGTGAGTCTCCTGGTTTACGTAGAAAATCTGGTTTAAGATTAATTGAAGATTGGTATTTTGATAGAAACCGTTCTGAATTTAAACCTTATATTGTTGCTATAGGTTTTATTGTACCTTCTACTGCACAAGCTGTTGATATTAATAATCTTTTTGGTGCGCCAAATATGCCACCAAACCCAACTAAGTTAGATGATCCATCTGTTAAACTTGGCGAGGCAGGAAGTGGAATGGTTGCTTTATTTTACATAAATTACCCAACAGTTAGAGAACAGTTATGCAAAACTAAAGTGTTTCACCCAAATGCTATGATTAAATATACTTTTGATGATATATTTCAATTAAGATTTTTTAGCAGCTTAATCATCGAAGAAAGAAATGAAGACGGTGGTAAAATTGGTGATATGAAAGATGAAAAAGGGAAAAATATGACTGGTTTAGATAAATTATTAGAATCAGACAGAGCCAAAAAATCTTTGATACAATACGAACAAGATATGTGGTCTCACTAAATCTTAATTCACAACTTGAAAATATTAACCCTTGTATTTAATTATATAAGGGTTTTTTGTTTGTTAAAATAAGCTAAAACTGCAGCGCTTTGTTTTTTATTTAATAACTGTAATAATTCTATTTCATTAGCTTCCTTAACCTTTTTAACAGATTTAAAGTGAGTTAGTAATTTATTTGCTGATGTTTTACCAATGCTTGGAATTACATCTAATTCTGTTTTTAAAGTGCTTTTATCTCTTTTATTACGGTGGAAAGTTATGCCGAAACGGTGAGCCTCGTCTCTTAACTGTTGTATAATTTTTAACGTTTCAGATTTTTTATCCATATAAATTGGGTATTGGTCGCCTGGATAATATAGTTCTTCTAATCTTTTAGCAATTCCAATTAC
>JAYULE010000173.1:0-7684 GCA_043763845.1 Sphingobacteriales bacterium | reverse complement strand
TAATTCTAAAGCTTTTCGGCCATCAAAATCATATTTTGCAGCAAATTTCTTTATTAATTGTTGTGGTTCGGGCAAAATATCACCACCAAAAAAATAATGATTATTGTTAGTTTTAATGTGGTAAACTTGGTGGTACTCGCAATGTCCCCCCGTTAATTCATAACTAATTTCGGTCGTTAAAACACCATTTCCATCAATTAACATCAATTGACCGCTGCGTTGTAAAACATCAAAAATTTCGGTTCGGTACGATTTTGATGTGTTGCTATAAGCAGTTTCCCATTCGCCCCTTTGCACCACATACTCTGCATTAGGGAAACTTAATTCTAGTTTTCCGTTTCTGTTATAAACCATACCACCACTATGGTCGTAATGCAAATGCGTCATTAAAACCTTGGTAACATCCTTAGCGTTATAGCCTGCATTTATAATATTTTGGTGTAAAACCATATCGCCATTATCATTATTATAGCCTAAACCAGTATCTAAAACCAATAACTCGTTTGTAGTTTTTAATAAAAAAGGCTGTACGTAAATAAATAACGATGCTGGTCTATCTGCTTTATTATGCACACTAGCATCAAACGGGATAAATTTTTTAGTAACATCTACAGAGTACGAACCCTCGAAAAGTGCAAAAATCTCTTGTGGCATATTTTTTTGATTTCAAAATCCCGCTATAAGCGGATAAAAAAATTGTTTAACGTATATTTACACTTTAAACATTGCCAAATATATGATAAAAAGCTGGGTACATGCGGCAAATACCGATACCGACAATGTAAATTTATTAGCCCAACAACTTAATATTAACCCCGTTTTAGCCACTATGCTGGTAAATAGAGGGGTTAAAACATATAGCCAAGCTAATGATTTTTTTAACCCAAAAATAAATCAACTGCATAACCCTTTTTTAATGCAAGATATGGATAAAGCCATATTAAGAATAGAGCAAGCAATTGAAAAAAAGCAACATATATTAATTTATGGCGATTATGATGTAGATGGTACCACATCAGTGGCGTTGGTGTACTCGTTTTTTAAAACCATTTACCCAAACCTTACTTACTACATACCCAACAGGTATATAGAAGGTTACGGCATAAGTACCAATGGTATTGATTATGCAGCGCAAAACAATATTTCGCTTATTATAGCTTTAGATTGTGGTATAAAAAGTATAGATAAAGTTGCTTACGCCAACACCAAAAATATTGATTTTATAATTTGCGACCATCATTTACCTGGCCTTGAGTTGCCGGCCGCCATTGCGGTTTTAGACCCTAAACGGCCAGATTGTGAATACCCGTACAAAGAACTTTCGGGCTGTGGTATTGGTTTTAAATTAATTCAGGCTTACGCCGATAAAAACGGAATACCTTTTGCCGATATTGAAAAATACATTGATTTAGTGGTAGTTAGTATAGCATCGGATATTGTTCCCATTACTGGCGAAAACCGCATACTTGCTTTTTGGGGATTGCAAAAATTAAATCAAAATCCCTGTAAAGGCTTAAAAGCTTTAATAGATTTGGCCGGCCGTGGCAATGTTTTTACCGTTACCGATATTGTTTTTAGCATTGGGCCACGCATTAACGCTGCTGGCCGTATTGATGATGCTAAAAATGCTGTAAAATTATTAATTGCCAGTTGTGATGAAAATGCCGAAGATGTAGGTTTTATTGTGAACACAAAAAACACCGAACGTAAAGCTTTCGACGCCGATATTACCCAACAAGCTTTAAATATGATTGATAACTCGCCCGAGTTAATAAACCGAAAAACCACCGTAGTTTATAATTCAAATTGGCATAAAGGGGTTATTGGCATTGTGGCATCACGCCTTACCGAAAAATATTATCGTCCTACTATTGTACTTACGCATAGTAATGGGGTTTTAGCTGGTTCGGCTAGGTCGGTAAAAGATTTTGATTTGTACGCAGCTTTAGAAAGTTGCAGCCATTTATTAGAACAATTTGGCGGCCACCAATACGCTGCTGGCTTAACATTAAAAGAAGAAAACTTTAGTGCATTTTCGCAATGTTTTGAAAACGAAGTAACTAATACCATAACTGCCGAACAATTAACTCCTAAAATAAACATAGAAACCGAATTAAATTTAGCCAATATTGACGGCAAATTCTACCGAATTTTAAACCGTTTCGAGCCTTTTGGGCCACAAAATATGGCACCTATTTTTATCAGCAAAAACGTAAAGCTATATGGCCAGGCAAATGTGGTGGGCAATAATCATTTGAAAATAAACGTAAGCCAAAATAAATCGGCTATTTTTAGCTGCATAGGATTTAATTTAGCGCATTTTGCCGAAAGTTTAAATACAGGAATAAATTTTGATATTTGCTATACTTTAGAAGAAAACCTGTGGAATCAAAAACGAAGCATACAATTAAATATTAAAGGAATTAAAACCTATTAAAACATGATATTAAGGGCAAATAATCTTGTAAAAAAATACAAACAACGTACGGTAGTAAACGATGTAACTTTTCAAGTAGCACAAGGCGAAATTGTAGGCTTATTAGGGCCAAATGGCGCAGGTAAAACCACTTCGTTTTATATGATTGTAGGCTTAATAAAACCTAACGATGGTAAAGTGTTTTTAGGCGACGAAGAAATTACCGATAACCCAATGTATAAAAGGGCAAAAAAAGGCATTGGTTATTTAGCGCAAGAAGCATCGGTATTTAGAAAACTTAGCGTTGAAGATAATATTAAAGCAGTTTTAGAACTAGGCACACTAACTAAAGTGCAACAAAAAGATAAACTAGAAACACTTTTAGAAGAGTTTAGCCTAAACCGTGTTCGCAAAAACCGTGGCGATTTATTATCGGGAGGCGAACGGCGAAGGACAGAAATTGCCCGAGCCTTAGCGGCCGACCCTAAATTTATTTTACTCGACGAACCTTTTGCTGGGGTTGACCCGATAGCAGTTGAAGAGATACAAACCATTGTTGCCCGACTTAAACACCGCAATATTGGCATTTTAATAACCGACCATAATGTAAACGAAACCTTATCTATTACCGATAGAGCCTACCTTTTAGCCGAAGGAAAAATTATGCTAAGTGGCACACCAACCGATATTGCCAATAACGAAATGGCTAAAAAGTTTTACCTTGGCCAACACTTCGAACTCAAAATTAAAAAGTTTTAAAACCCTAGCATCTCCTTAAAAATGACTTTTGTAAATTCCTTTATAAATTGGTTTATGAAAAAGCGCATGCACCAAATAGAGCTTTTTATAAAATACCCCATAGAAGTACAAGACGAATGGTTTAACAACTTAATTAATGATGCAAAAGATACCGAGTGGGGTAAAAAATTTGATTATCGAAGTATAGAAAACATACAGCAGTTTAAACAACGTGTACCCGTACAAAACTACGATAGCCTAAAACCATACATTGATAGGATGCTAAAAGGCGAACAAAATTTGCTTTGGCCAAGTACTATAAAATGGTTTGCGCAATCATCGGGCACTACCAATAACCGCAGTAAATTTATACCAGTTAGTACCGAAAGTTTAGAGGAATGTCACTTTAAAGGAGGTAAAGATATGTTAGCAATTTATTGCAACAATCGCCCCAATGCACAAATGTTTACTGGCAAAGGTTTAGTTTTAGGCGGTAGCCACCAAGTTAACCAACTTACACCCAACTCGTATTACGGCGATTTATCGGCAGTGTTAATAAAAAACTTGCCCGCTTGGGCAGAGTTTATGCGCACACCTGATATGTCTATTACATTATTGCCCAATTACGAAGAAAAAATTGAGAAAATGGCTAGGGCAACTATTGATGTTAATGTAACTAATATATCGGGCGTACCCACCTGGACCATAGTTTTAGCTAAACGAATTTTAGAAATTACGGGTAAAAACAACTTGTTAGAAGTATGGCCCAACCTAGAACTTTACGTACACGGAGCTGTAAATTTTGAACCCTACCGCGAGCAATTTAAAACCTTGATGCCAAACCCCGATATGTATTACTTAGAAACCTACAACGCATCTGAGGGTTTTTTTGGCATTCAAGATCAGGCAGAATCATCTGATTTATTATTAATGTTAGATTATGGCATTTACTATGAATTTATACCGATAACCGAAGTAGATAAAGAGTTTCCAGAAACAATAACATTAAACCAAGTAGAATTAGATACAAACTACGCCATTGTTATAAGCACAAACGCCGGCCTTTGGCGTTACATGATTGGCGATACTGTAAAATTTACATCGTTAAGCCCATACCGCATACGTATAACTGGGCGTACAAAACATTTTATAAACGCATTTGGCGAAGAGGTAATAATTGATAACGCCGAAAAAGCCCTTACAAAAGCTAGTACCGAAACTGGTGCTTTAATTAAAGATTATACTGCATGCCCAGTTTACTTTAAAGGTAACGAGGTAGGTTGCCACGAGTGGATAATAGAATTTGAAAAAATGCCCGCCGAATTTGAACGATTTATAGATATTTTAGACAATACCCTACGCGAAGTAAACTCTGATTACGATGCTAAAAGGTTTAAAGATATGGCTTTAAAACGGCCAATAATTCACATAGCACCTCATAATACGTTTTATAATTGGCTAAAAAACAAAGACAAATTAGGTGGCCAACACAAAGTGCCTCGTTTAGCAAACGAGCGTAAATATGTGGATGAAATTTTGGATATGATACATAATTAACTTTTTAACTAAAATTTAAAATCTAACAGTATATTAAACGAGAGATTATTGATAATAAACTAAGACTTATTTATATAAAAAAGTTTTAATTATTAGTTATAAAATAATAGCTAATGTTTTATTTTAACACCTAAAAACTACTATAAACCCTACAATTAGCGGCTTCAATTATTAAATAAATATCAATAATTCAATATAAAATAGCATATTGTAGCTTGTTAGAAGGGTAAAAATTATAAAAATATTTTAGAGCAATTACAATATAAAAAAAGCATATTATTTGCATAAAGTAATGCAAAACACTAGCTAGACTGTTGCAAATAATTTAACCTAAAATTTGTAAATTTGCTATCTAAATTAAAAATTTCAAACTATAGTTTCAAAACTTTGGCCCTAAATATTATTTTGCTTTAAAATGAATCTATCAGAATTTCATAATATCAAAAAAATTTTATGCCTTTTAACTTGTTTGGTTATTTGCAACTTTGATTTAAAAGCCCAATTAACCATAAGTTACATTAATGTAGATGAATGGGTGCAAAAAAACTTTGGTGGCCAAGGTATAATTTTGGGGAATATAAAACATAAAGGTTACCCAAAAGCAATTGCTGGCTTTACTAGCTCAAAAAACGCATTAAAATTATTTAATGGGTTAATTATATCAACGGGTGCAGCAACAGATGCTATTGGCCCTAATAACTCCTATAATATTAGTACAGATTTTAGCTATGCTTTAGATCACGATAAGGATTTAAAAACTATAGAGAAAGGTGATATATACGACCTAAGCTACATCGAATTTGATTTTGTTTCATTTGAAAATAGTATAAATTTTAACTATCAATTTGCATCTGATGAATATCCCGAATATGTAGGTTCATCGTTTAACGATATTTTTGCATTTTTTGTAAGCGATGAAAAAACCACAACTAACATTGCGGTAATACCTGGAAAAAACCATCCTGTTAGTATAAATACCATAAATAGTCAAAACGATTCGATTTTATATATCAATAACAATGTTTTTGCAAATGATATAAGCAGCGTATCCATAAAAAATAAGACTTCGAACAAGGCGATAAATGTGGGCAAATTATGGTATAATTTAAAAAACGCCTTAAAAAAAAATAAATCCAATAACGATGAATACTTGCCAGATAACAACCTTTTAAAATACGTTAATGAAGACCTGTACAACTACTTACAATATGATGGTATTACCCAAAAATTAAGTGCCCAAACCTTTGTTGAACCTTATAAAAAATATCATTTAAAAATAATTATTGCCGATGTTGCCGATAATTTCTACGATTCGGCAGTGTTTTTAGAAACAAATAGTTTTATTTCCAGAAAAGATTCTATAAATGCAAAATTTAAAAACTATTTGGATTTTCACACCATAATAAACCCCAATATGATATTGCAAGGGCAAAAACTAGAAGAAATTTTACCCCAAAAACTTTCCTTTGCATTAACCGATATTTATTTTGACTTTGATAAATCAGAAATAAACATAGAAGAAATAGCAAAATTAAACCAAGTTATTTCGGTTTACAATAAAGTTAAAGATTATTATCGGATTGAGATAACCGGAAATACCGATAATATAGGTTCGTATGAATTTAATTACAACTTGTCTAAAAAACGTTGCGAATCTGTTATAAATTTTTTAAAAAAAAATAACCCTGAATTTTGGATTGATGAAATTGATTTTAACTCCTATACCCAACCTAAATCAAACAACAAAACAGAAAAAGGACGTAAACTAAACCGTAGAGTTTCGATACAATTTATTAAGATTAAAAAAGATGGATAAACGTTCAAAAAAAATAAACAGCTTTGACGGAATTGTATTTTCAACAAATCCAAACCAAACTATAGAATTAGGCAACATCAATGCTAATAACAGTTTAATTCCAAATTCCCAAAACCTAAAAATACAACTAGACCGTAAGCAAAGAGGCGGTAAAACTATAACCCTAATTACCGGTTTTATAGGTTCTCAAAAAGATTTAGAAACATTAGGTAAAAAACTAAAAAATAAATTTGGCGTAGGTGGTAGCGCTAAAGATGGTGAAATAATTATACAAGGCGATTTTAAAGAAAAAGCGTTTATATTACTTAGCACTGAGGGTTACAAAGTAAAAAAAATTGGCGGTTAACAAACTTTAGATTCCCAAAATCTAATTCTTCTATTTTTTTAAATACCTATTCAAATGCATGCTTAACAACCATTAAAAAATATTAACTTTCGATAGGTTTAGGCTTTTTACGCCTTAAAATTGAAAACCCTAACGGACTAACTTTAGGTACATCATCGCTTAACAGAACACCCCAGTGTTTAAACATAACCGATCTATCAAAAACTATTTTTAATACCGCAATAATTGGCAAAGCTAAAAACATACCCGAAATTCCTGCCAAACTGCCCCCAATAATTACTCCTAAAATAGCACTTAAAGCATTAATTTTAACTTTGCTACCTAAAATTCTAGGCATTAAAATATTATTATCTAAAAACTGAACTATCGCAATTACAATTAAAACGGTAACAAGTGATGATATTTCGGTAGATGAAGTTAAAGTTAACAACATACCAATTATGTTGCCAATAAGTGCGCCCACGTAAGGAATTAAGTTTAACAACGCAAAAATTACCCCAATTAACAAAGCGTGTTTAATACCCACAATTAATAAAATGCCACCTAATAAAATAGTTATATAGCTAATTTGAATTATTAAACCAATTAAATAACTTTTGATAATTGTTTCTATTTCGCGTAAACTATCTTCAACTTTTTTATGGCTATCATCATTAAACCACATAAAAATAAACCTTAAAAATAAATTTTTATAGTACAACATTAAATATATGTAAATGGGTATTAACCCAAAAAATAAAAAAATTCCGGATATAGAACCCAGTGCACCTGTTAATACATTACCCGCGGAACCTAATAATTTATTGCTCTG
>JAYULE010000172.1:0-2197 GCA_043763845.1 Sphingobacteriales bacterium | reverse complement strand
ACTTCCATAGTTTTATTAAATGCTAAAGATTCGGTTTTAATTACCGATACCCGAACAAATACTAACGGTCAATTCGCACTAAACAACATAAATCAAGGCAATTATATTTTATTGATAACCTACCCAAAATATGTAGATTATGTATCCTATTTATCGCTAAATGCAAACCTTAAAACTATAGAATTGGGGAAAATAAATATGCTTACACCTGCTATTTTGTTAAAGGATGTAATGGTTACCGCCAAAAAAGCTGCCATAAAATTACGTGGCGATACAACCGAGTACAACGCTGGAAGTTATGTAGTGCAACCCAATGCACCAGTTGAAGATTTGTTAAAGCAACTGCCCGGTTTGCAGGTTGATAGTTACGGAAAAATAACCGCACAAGGCAAAACTGTTACCAAAGTTTTGGTTGATGGTGAAGAGTTTTTTGGCAACGACCCTACCCTAGTAACCAAAAACTTGCGAGCCGATATGATTGATAAAGTACAAGTGTTTGATAAAAAAAGTGAGCAGGCAGTTTTTACAGGTATTGATGATGGTAAAAAAGATAAAACCATTAACCTAAAACTAAAAGAGGATAAAAAATTAGGTTATTTTGGTAAAGTAAATGGTGGATTAGCAACCAACAGTTTTTACCAAGGCGAAGCCATGTTTAATTGGTTTAAAAAAGACGAAAAACTGGCAGTTTATGGCTCGGCAAATAATATTGGCAGCATGGGTTTAAATTACGAAGACCGGCAAATCTACAGCAACGATAACGACAATATTAATTTAGTAGGTAAGGAATTAGATACTTGGAACGGCAATTACGAAGGGCAAGGTTTGCCGTATGTAAAATCGGGCGGGTTGCATTACAGCAATAAATGGAACGACAGTAAACAAAATTTTAACGGAAACTATAACATAAACGATATTAAGGTTAACGGACAAATTAATAACCAAATACAACAAAACCTGCCCACTTCCATATTATTTACCCAATCTCAACAAAATTTTGATAACAGTTTAATCAATCATACCAGCAATGCCAAGTTAAAATATATTTTAGATACTTTAAACACACTAGAAGTTAATTTAAAAGCTGGGGTTGTTCAAAAAAATACAATAAACAATTTTAACACCCAAACCAATTCGCAAACTGCATTATTAAACACCAACCAACGAAACTTTAGTACAAAAACCAATAATGATGTTTTTTCGGGCGATTTATTATGGGCCAAAAAATTTAAAAAAGACAGGCGAACATTTTCTTTAAATCTTAATCAGTACTTTAACAATAGTATTTCTACAGGTTTACTAAAGGCAAACAATTATTTTTTTACCAATAATAAAGTTACCGATAGTTTAATAGTTAACCAAGATAAAGCCAATACAAACAGCGCAAAAGTTTTTAATTCAAAAGCCATTTACACCGAACCTATTACCAAATCGGCTTCGGTTTTTATAAATTATGGTATAGGTTTTAACAACGAAAGTTTGCGCCGTAACACTTTTAATATTTTGCCAAGTGGTGTTAACAGTTCATTAGATAGCTTATTTAGTAACAGTTACAATTTTAATCAACTCATAAATCGTGGCGGTTTGGGTTATAATTATTCCAAAAACAAATTGAGGTTTCAGGTATCTAACGATTTATCGAACACTGCTTTTAAACAAAAAAATTTGTTTGACAATACTACACTCAACCGAAATTTTATATTTTGGCACCCAAGTACCGAGGTAGTTTATAGGTTTTCAGAATTTAAAAATTTAGAATTTAGGTACAATGGTAATACACAACAACCCAATATGGACCAAATACAGCCCATATTAAACAACATTGACCCATTGAATATTTTTGTAGGAAATGCCAATTTAACACCCGCTTTTAATAACTCGTTTTCGGTAAATTTCAATAGTTTTAAAATATTAACTGATACCTATTTTGCCGCTTACGCTGATATTAATTTTACCAACAACCCAATTACTACCTCGATTGAAACCAACGCAGAAGGGAAAAACACCTTAACTTATTTAAATTTTACCAACAAAAACAACGTAAGTTATAATGGCAACTTATATTATGCTACTAAAACTAAATTTTGGGATACTTATGTAGTGTTTGAACGGAAACCCACAACTTATTTTATTATAGATAGTTACCATTATTTACTGTTTTGAATAAATTTATTTATTTTGTAATAATACTGTTAAA
>JAYULE010000171.1:0-7766 GCA_043763845.1 Sphingobacteriales bacterium | reverse complement strand
GGCTACGCTGAAAAAATAACAGCATTTTAAAAAGTATTATTTTGGCGTTACCACAAGGGTCGGGCTTTGCGTTCCAATCTTTTTTTGGGCAGAAAAGCCCAAAAAAAGGATTTCCACTTCAATCCCTAACGCAAAATGCAGTAATAAATAGAATTAAGCCATAGAAAATTGAAACAAGAAATTTTCATCTCTTTTAAATTATGTTAGAAAGGTAGGCAATATTATGGTTGGTTAATAGAAGTTTATTTAAGCAGCTATTAGCCATTCGTTACCTTCTTCTTAGATTTATTAGCAGTGTTGTTGTAATCAAGGCACAAATTTATAAAATACTCAAAGTCATTTCTGGCTTTAAATCCTTCTGGATTTATGTAGCAGTAACCTTTATATGCTTTGCCTTTCATCAACATTGTTTGATAACCAGTTCGTTCCGAAACTTCTTCTTGCAATTTTGGGTCGAAACGCAACATTAAATTATGGCCACTAACACAAACACAAGTTTTTCCGTTTACCATAAAGTTTAAAACGGCAAACATTTCTTTTTCTTCAATTTCTATGTTTGGTATTTCGGCAAAAAATTCTCTTACTTTGTTTACAAGGTTTGTGTTGTAGGCCATAATTAAAATTACTTTACTGAATGAAGCCCGATTGTATTACCCTCGCTATCAATAAAAATTGAAACAAAACCAAAATCCCCTATATTCATTTTAGGTTGTACAATTTTTCCGCCTGCGTCTTCAATTTTTCGCTCTTCAGCAATACAATCTTCAGTTTCAAAATACACTACTGTATTGTTTCCATTGGCTATCATATCTACTTTTTCTACTAAAGCACCCGAAATATTTGAGCCTTGGTAATCGAAAGGAAACAGGGATTGTTTGCCCCATTCAATTGGTAGGTCGGTAAGTTTTATACTAAAAACTGTTTCATAAAACTTTTTTGCTCGGTTTATATTCGATACGTGAATATCGAACCAACCAACTGGATTTACGTTTGCCATTTTATACTATTTTATGTTTTGTTGCAAAATTGCATTGCAAAAATAAGTTGCTCATAAAACGCAAAATTGTAAAAATGGGACAATATTAAACTTTATCTTCAAAAATTAATGACATTTTTAAGTTCTCTCCGTAAAATTCTTTTGGTGTTAATCCTGTAAACTCTTTAAAATCTTTAATAAAATGGGCTTGGTCAAAATATTCGTTTTCATAAGCCAAATCTGTAAAACTTATAACTTCTTTTGCTAATAATGTTTTTAAAGTAGCTTGAATTCGTATGGTTTTTGATAATTGTTTGGGGCTTAAACCAATTGTAGTCGAAAATTTACGTGTCAATTGCCTGCGATTAATATTGTTTTGTATTGAATGTTCGTTTACAGAAAACTTACCGTTGGCATCCAAAATAGTTTCGATGGTTAATTTTACAACCTTGTCAATAGTTTGTTTATCTGTTAAGCGCTTTAATAAAAAGGTTTCTATAAGGTTTATACTTTCAGAAGTAGCGGTTGCTTTTAAAATCTTTTTTCCAATTTCTTCTCCGTCTTTCCCAAATAATTTATTTAAAGGGACTGCTGTGTTTTCCATTTCTTTTATTGGAATGGTAGTGAAGGGCAAAAAACCATTTGGGTAAAACCGAACAACAAAAGAGCCTGTAATACCGAGTGGTTCTATTACATAGGGTCGCGTTAATTGTCCAATTAAAAAGCATTTTGGCAAAATAATACTTTCTTTGTGGTTTGGGTGGTGTATGTAGGTGTCTCCGTAATGGAAAATTAATTTCATAGTACCATCTGGCACAATGGTGTTTTTTAAAGGTGTGTTTTCTTTTTCGCTTTCCAATGTCCAATAACACTTTACAAACGCAGCCAATTCGCTGTTTGGTTCAAAAACTTGTGGTTTCATTGGGTTGTCATTTCAAGTTTTTATCGTATTGTCAATATGATTTTGCGTCCAAGGCCATACTCTAAGAGTTTGTAAAGTGTCGAAAGTTGAATGTCGCTGTGTCCATTTTCAATTCTTGAAATAAAACTTTTTTTAGTCCCAGTCTTTTCTGCTAATTGCTCTTGTGTCATTGATGCAAGTCGTCTTTCTTCTTTGATAACTTCACCAATTGCAAATGCTTTAGCTTTTATTTCAAAGTCAGTTCGTTTTGCTGTTCCTACTTGTCCATAACGACTGTCAAGGTGTTCGTCAAAAGTGGTAATGGTTTTACTTTTTTGATTTTTTGCTTTCATTTTGTTTTGGTTTTATTTTTTCTTCAAAATAATCGTTCATTATTTTTAGTGCTTTGTCAAGTTCTCCAGAAGGTGTTTTTTGAGATTTTTTCTGAAACCCGTTAAACAAAACAACAATTTGTTCCTCATCAAAACAGCAGAAAATACGGTAAATATTACCTTGAAATTCTACTCTAATTTCATACAATCCGTCCGTTCCTTCTAAGTGCTGAAAAAATTTCTGAGGAATTCTGTCTGCAATTGTCACAACAAATAAAACATGGTCAATTTTTTGTTTTACTTTTTCGGTCTGTTGGTCAAAGAAGTCAAGAAAGTAGTCCTTAAAGTATATTATATGTCTGTGTCGTTCCATTTTATTGCCCGCACAAAGTTAACTAATAATGGAACAAGGCCAAAATAAAAGTTTTAATTATTCTATGTCTGTTGTTGGTGCTGAGGTCGGCAAAAATCGCCTGACTAATTTATTTACAAGATACGAAGCCATTAGCATAAATAGGATGCGAAATATTATGTGACGAAACTATACTTAAACCATTTAAAACAAACATACCGCCAATGAAATACCAAGCCCCTTCAATTGATAATTTTTTCTTTGGCGCAAACCCTAAAAGCATTGTTGTAAAAGTCATTAAAATAATAGCCGTTATTGGAGTTATAAGTTTTTTTTCATAATATTAAATTATTTATTTTTTACAAACTGAAATTGGTTCATGATTTTATATTTAGTAATTTATCAGCAAGTTTTGGCCAAATACGGTGTATAATTCTCAAAATTTTTGTCTTCCCAATATTTATTTCAAATTTTTCTTTTTTAAACTTAGGTAAAAATTTATATACATCTGTTTTGATATAATTTTTCCCTTCCCAAGTCCTGCTGTCATTGGTGTTTCTACCAAATGTGAAGTAATTTCAAATATTTTAACTTTAGTTTATTCTAATTTATGAGTTTTTTTTTCCGTAGTGTTAAATCCTTTAACAACTAACAAAATCGCCAAAGTCATTTCGTAAGAAAAGATAGGTAGAGCCAATAAAATCCCCGAAGGAGAAATTTGAAGTATAACACCAAACATTTCTAAAATTGCTGCGATGAATATTAAAACCGCAGCTATCATACCTAATAAAGCAATTTTTTTAGGAATAAGGTTAGATTTAAAAAAAACATAGCTGTATATAAAGGTGTTAACGCCAAGCATAAAATTAGGGCCAAGTATAAATGTCCAACTGTGTACTGCTTGCAAAACAGCGCCTATTGTTTTAAAATTGTGGTTATTGGGTTCGGTGTTGTATAAAATGCTAAGGTTTATAAGTGCTAGCACACTTATTGTTCCTATTAAAATAAAAACCGCTTCAAGCATTCTAAAACACACATAACCTATTGCCCAACTTTCGTTATATTTTTTTAAATATGGATAGAGCATAATGGCAGTACCAATTGCAGTACAAACCAATATTAATTCAAAAAATGCACCTAATACTATCTGATTGGCATACTTTTCACCTAAAATTAAATAATCGGGATTGTTTAAAACTGGGTCGTATAATTTAAAACCAATTATTGAAGTTATTGCGGCAATAATATAAAATACACCTGCTGTAAGCGCATTTTTTTTATCATTTTTAATTATAGAATTACTATAATTCATTTCTTTGTTTTTTAGGTGTGGTTAAAATAGTTTTAAAACTGTATTTTGTAGCTTAAATTAGGAATAACAATGGATGCTTGGTCTTGGTCTATTCGGTTATTGATTAGGTTGTATTTGTGTCCATAAAAATCTGGCTGACCAGTAACATTTAGCAATTTAAACGCTATTTCTCTAGAGCTGTTCTTCTTGTTTATTTTGTAGCTTGCTGTAAAATGTACATTTAAGGCGGCTTTTGCTTGCATTGTAAATGCGTTAGTTTCACTGTAAATAACCTCTTTAGCTTAGTTAGATGCGGCTTCGTTTACTGGCGAAAAACGATTTCCGCCTTGGTAACTTAAACGTGAATTTAAGCCTAAAACATTTTGTTTGTTTTTACCCATTTGCCACTCTTTACCCATTAAAAAGTTAAATACATAGCTTCTATTGAACCTTGTGTTACGCCACACACCATCGCCACCTTTATATTTAGAATTAAATATTGAACCCGATACTAAATAGTAAAACCCATTAGAAATGTATTTTTCGAGCGTAAGATCTATTCCGTAATTTCTTCCCTCGCCAGTGTTTTGCAATTTTTCAGCAAAAAACCAATCGTTTTGTAGGTTAATGAAAGAAAAAGAACTATCGGCAATTACAGGTACATTGTATAATTTTTGATAGTATGGTTCTACTTTTAAATGTGTAAGGTCGGTAATATTCCAATCGTAGCTAAGCACTAAATGGTGCGCTTTTGTAAAATCGAGATCTTTGTTTACAGCGGTTTGCCCCGTTTTAAGCGAATTGTTGAAATAAAAATTTATTTTTTCTAAGCGGCTATGCAAACCGTAGGCCAAACCTATGGCTTGGTTGTCTTTTAATTTATGCCTAAACCCCAACCTAGGTTCGATAGTGTACTTGTTATTTAGGGTAAAAATTTGACTACTAATACCAACATTCATTAATAGCTTGTTAGTTAAATTAATAGACGAACTACTGTAATTATTAATTAAAGCACTAAAGCCTTTAGTATTAACAATATTTTGTGGCGGTGTACCAACGTTTACTACATCGTTTAAAAGTAAATTATATAGCATACCTGTAACGGTAATTCCTGTACGTTTTGTGTGCTTTGCACTCACTTTTTTATTAAAGAAAGTGGATAGTACAAAATCCCAGTTGGAATTAGAAATTTTACTTTTAGCTTGTAGCACCTGCTTATTATTTAGCTTTTGTACATCCCAAAGCGTACTATTTGCAGTTGTTGCTAATGTTGTTTTTAAATACGCATTAGTTTTAAAAAAATATTTATGGCTAATACCTAAAACACCAGTGTATTGTTTAATAACATTTTTTTCTTTATCATCAAAATACTTCCACTTTGTGCTATCGGTTTTAGATTTCGCACTTGCACCATCTATTAAACCCATTCCCCATACACTAAAAGTGCCACTTTTTTTTGTTGGAAAATTTAGTTTAAACGAAAGGTCTTGATAGTTTATAGCGTCTGCATTTTCGGGCAATAATGGTTTGAGTAGTCCTAAAGTTGAGTACCTGTAATTAAATAAGTACGATGATTTGCCACCTTTTTTAAATGGCCCTTCAGATGAAGCATCTATACCTACAATACCCACTTGAAAAGTGTGTTCTCCCTTTTCGTTGTTTCCTTTTCGCATTGCGATATCAAAAACGCCCGACAGTGCATTGTTATATTCGGCAGGAAATGCACCTGTGAAAAAATCGGAGTTTGCTAACATTTGGCTACTTAGTGCAGTTAGCAAGCCACCACCAAATGACCTTAAATCTCCAAAATGATTAGGATTTGGAATTTCTATTCCTTCCATTTTCCATTGTAAAAACTTAGGTGCATTACCACGTACAATAATTCCATTAAACCCTGTATTACCAGTAACGCCTGCAAAAGAAGTTGCTAATCGAGCTGGGTCGTCGAAACCACCAGCATAGCGTGTTGCTTCTTCTACACTTAACATTCTGGCACTAACTGTTGCCATATTATTTAGCGGTAAATTTTTATATACACCAGGTTTTACAATAACTTCGGCAAGTAGCTTTGTATTCTCTTTTAAAGAGATATTTAAAAAAGTTTGCTTACCAGAAATTACTGCTATTTCACGGATAATAGAACTTTCGTAACCTAAATTAGTAACGCTAATATCATACCTTTTAACAGGCACATTAAAAATTGTGAAGTTTCCCAAGCTATCGGTTTTTGTACTAATTACTGGGTTTGTATTTAACAAAATTACCGATGAAAATGCAAGGGGCTTGTTAGACGCATTATCAATTACAGTTCCACGAATGGTTTGAGTAGTTTGGGCATAAACTTGTGTAAAAGACACTAAAGTTAAAAGTATTATAAATCGTATCATATTTTTTAGAAGGTTTGAATTGCAAAATTGCCTTCAATCTAAAATTTATACAATACTGATTTATCATTAGTATATGCCAATTCTATTTAATCTAAAAGTCCAAATTTTGAAGCAAACATTATGGCTTCAAACGAATTATTGGCTCCTAATTTCTCTAAAAACCTTTGTCGATGCGTATTTACAGTATGTACGCTAATGGATAATTTATCGGAAATTTCTTTGCTTAATAATCCAATTTTAACAAGATTTAAAATTTCGGTTTCCCTTTTAGTTAATTCAATTTCTATTTTTTTAGGGATTTTTATGCCAACGATTTTTCCAGTTCTAAAATTTAATAGCTGGCTTTTGCTGCCATCAAATTCTTCCTGATTTGGAGATATATCTACAATATTTAGCATTAACCATATTTGTCCGTTTGGTGATAATTCTAAAACTTGGTATTGCTCAACTAATCGAATATATTGGTTTTGAGCATTTAACATTCTATATTCAATTATTGATTTATGATTTAGCTTTTCATCATTAGAAAAACTATTGAATAGTTTTAAAGTAATAACTCCGTTTATGCTACATTTTAATAAATCGTCGGGATGTATTTTACTAGCAAAAAACTGCTGTCCAATATCTTTATAATCAGATTGCTTATAGCCTAACAGTTCACCAAAATTTGAAGAATAAAAAATAATTTCTTTTTTACACAAATCAAATATGCCAGTGCCTGTATTACCAATATTTGAAAGAGTTTGTAATACTTCCGAATGCTTTTTAACCACCGAATAATCTAATTTTACTTCGTTGAAATTTAACTTAGATAAATATTTAAAAAATGTTTCTTGTATATGGTTTTGATCTGTCATAATTTTTTAAAAGTAAGTAACAAATTTAAAATAGTATAATCCCACCCGAACCGCTTATAATAAAGTAAAAGTACTTTTCAGTTTGATCATAGCTTTTAATAACTTCATTTTTTTTTGCCGTTACAATTTGTCCTTGTTTGGCAAATGTTTCCCAAATTTGTATGGGTGCAGTATAATACTGATCGAAAGTTGTTTTAAGTATTTGAGGTAAATTTTGCATTGATGTTTGCACTTTACTTTACATTTTTTTCTTTAGAAATTATTCTACTACGTATGCGGCTTAAACTTTCGGCACCTATACCTAAAAAATTGGCAATGTATTTTTGGGGTACTCTTTGAAAAATATTAGGTTGTTTTTTTATTAAATTTTGGAAACGCTCTTCGGGTTTATCCGATGATAGCGACATGGCAATTTCGGTTGCTCGTTGAGCAACCTGCTCGGCCATTAACCTGCCAAATGTTTCGTATTTAGCACATTGGGCATATAACTTATGTAGGTTTTCTTTTTTTATGAAATTAATAGTTGTAGTTTCCATAGCTTGCAAGTTCATAATGCAAGGCGTGTTGTGTGTAAAACTTTGAAAATCCGTTACCCAATAGTTTTCAAACGATAAATCACAAGTTTTTTGCTCATCGTTTTTAATATGAAAATGCCTTATGCAACCCGTTT
>JAYULE010000170.1:0-7777 GCA_043763845.1 Sphingobacteriales bacterium | reverse complement strand
TAATGTGTAATGGTTTCTCAGCAACAACATCAATTTATAGGATTATAATTGCCAAAATAATAAATGATAAAATACAATTGTTTAATGCTTCGATTTACCCCAAAAACTTTATACGTTTTTGTTAAGTTTATCAGCAGAACCTAATTAAACCTTTAATAGTAGCACAAATTAGCCACCTAAACCCGGGTGAAATGGCAGCCCCCTTTTTTTTCAAAAGGGGCTACAATGTAACACGGGAACAAAGTTTGCTAAATGCTTGTAGCTTTGCTTTTTAAATAAAAAATTAACCTATTACGGTGCCATTTGGTATTACTGCATTTTTTTTAATTACTACAATACCATCTTTTGCGGTGTAGGTTTCATAGTCTCCTTCTTTTATGTGTGCACCACCTGTTATGGTTACATTATTGCCTATAAAACAGTTTTTATCTAATATGGCGTTTTTAATTACACAGTTTTCGCCAATACCTGTTAGTGGTTTTTGCGACTGGCGAAGGCCTTCTATTTCTTCAATGGTTTGGTAATAATCGCTACCCATTATGTAACAATTTGATACAACAGTGTTATGCCCAATACGAGACCTTATACCTACTACACAGCGAGTTAACTCTTTGGCGTGTATAATACAACCGTCGGCAATTATAGTATTGGTTAGTATTGTGCCCGATACTTTTGAGGGCGGCAACATACGGGCTCGGCTGTAAATTGGCGACGGATCGAATAAATTAAACTTCGGCACATCATCGGTTAGGCCAAGGTTGGCTTCAAAAAACGAATCGATGTTACCAATATCGGTCCAGTAACCTTCAAACTGGTAGCTTAAAATTTTGTTTATACCAATGGCTTGGGGTATAATTTCGCCACCAAAATCGTGGCGGAGGTTGCCTTCCAACATTTCGATAAGAACTTTGCGGTTAAACAAATAAATACCCATTGATGCCAAATGTATGCGGTTTTGAGCTTGCATTTCTTCTCCAGTATCCGATACCCAATCTTTTAACAATGGGGCAGCAGGTTTCTCAATAAACGATGTGATTTCTAAATCGTCGTTGGCTTTTAAAATACCAAAACTGGTGGCATCTTTTGCGTTTACGGGTATAGTGGCAATGGTAATATCGGCTCCACGGGCAATATGCCTATCAATCATTTCGGAAAAATCCATTTGGTACAGCTGGTCGCCCGATAATATTAGCACATACTCAAACTCGTGTTGTTTTAAATGGTGCAAACTTTGCCTAACCGCATCGGCGGTTCCTTGGTACCATCCTTTGTTATCTGGAGTTTGTTCGGCAGCTAAAATATCAACAAAAGCATCGGTAAAAACGCTAAAATGGTAAGTGTTTTTAATGTGTTTGTTTAACGATGCCGAGTTAAATTGAGTTAAAACAAAAATTCGTTTTAAGTTAGAGTTTATGCAGTTAGAAATGGGAATATCAACCAACCTGTATTTACCTGCAATAGGTACTGCGGGTTTAGAGCGGCTAGCGGTTAACGGAAAAAGGCGTGAGCCTTGGCCACCTCCAAGTATAATGGAGATTACTTTTTCTGATTTCATAATATGGTTGTTAAGCGGTTATATAATTGTATGTATTGGCTGGCCGATTGTGCCCAGGAGAAATTTAAACCCATTGCTATTTTGCGCAATGCGGTTATTTTTTTTGTGTCTTTGTAAATGGTTATAGCTCTTTCAATAGCTTCGGTAACATCGTTAGCGGTGGTATTGTTAAACCTAATGCCGTAGCCGTTTTCATCTTCAAAATCTATTACAGTATCTTTTAAGCCTCCGGTGCTACGTACTATTGGTATGGTACCGTATTTTAAGGCATAAAGTTGATTTAGCCCACAGGGTTCAACCCTCGATGGCATTAAAATAAAATCGGCAGCGGCGTAAATACGGTGCGATAATTGCTCATCGTAACCAATAAATACATTGTAATTTTCTGATTTTGGGATAGCAGCTAGGGCTTCTTCAATGTATTTCTCGCCCGAACCTAGCACTAAAAAACTTACTTGCCCTTTAAAAGTTTCTAAACAACTGGCAAGTACGTAGGGTAAAATATCGGCACCTTTTTCTATAACTAAACGTCCTATAAAAGTTATTAAAGGTTTACTTCCGTCTAAGCCAAACTGGGCGCATAAATCTACTTTATTTGCTGCTTTACCTTTTTTAAGGGAAGTTAGGTTGTACTTATGCGGTATCATCATATCGGTTTTAGGGTCCCAAACATCGGTATCAATACCGTTTATTATGCCTAAACCTTTGTAGTCTTCCATCTCAAACAAGTGCTCTAAATTATTCGAGTTTATTTTAAGTTCTTCTAAATAACCGGGCGATACGGTGGTGTAAATGGTACAACATTTTACAGCTGTTGCCAGCGAGTTTATACAACCAGCCCAATCTAACAAGCCTGTTTTACTAACATCAACCTGTGGTAGGTAGTAAAACTTATCCCACCCAAACCAACCTTGGTATTGTGCATTGTGTATGGTTAACACGGTTGGAGTATTACGTAACGAATCAAACCTCGATGAGAAATTTATTAAAAACGGCACTAAACCGCTATGATGATCATGACAATGAAAAACATCAACTTTTATTTGTTGTGCAATAACCCACTCTAATACCGAAATTTGGTAAGCTATAAATTGCTCAATCTCATCGGGATAGCTGTATACATCAGGCCTATCAATAAGGCCTGGTATTTTTATCAAGTACAACTCAAAACCTAAAACGTTACTAGCTTCTTTTAAAACTTCAAAATTAAAATCACGGTTACCTAAGTTTGATTGCCCGTTGTATATAGTTTCGAAAGTATGTGTTTGGGTAAATTTTTTATCGTAAAAAGGTAAAATTACCTTAGCATCAATGCCTTTTTGTACCAAATATTTGGGTAATGCACCAACAACATCGCCCAAGCCACCAACTTTGGCAACTGGGTAACACTCGGCACTTAAATGAAAAACTTTCATTAATAATTGATTATGATTGGGTACATATATAACAATAAAGTTTTGAACATAATATTAAAAATATAATTTTATCTTATTTTTTGCTTATTTGTAACAAGGCCAAATGTTTTTTTTAAATTGATTATTTTTTTGCCCTTAATGTTATAGTTTTTGCATTAAGGTTTTTGCAACACATAAAAAAAAATATACTTTATAAAATTAAAACCTGTACAAATAATTTGATAGTTGCTTAAAATGGAGTAAATAGGTTAGATATTTTAAAAAATTTAACAATTTAAATTATGTTTTAAATTTTTTAAAAAATTGCTTAAAGCTTTTGCTTCTACACGCCTTAAAATCTAAAAACAAAAATACCTTTCAATTCCATTTTTTGTTATCCTTTTTTACAACTAAATTTGGTTCACTTTCTTAAATTTAATGGTTAGTTTTTTTCTGAATTTTTAAGAAGCAAAAAAATGAAAATCTTATTTGCAATACAAGGTACAGGCAACGGTCATATTAGCCGAGCCCGAGAAATTATCCCATACCTGCAACAACATGGCCAAGTTGATATACTTATTAGCGGTACCCAAGCCGATGTTAGCCTTACCCAACCCGTAAAATACAAGTTTCATGGTTTTAGTTTTGTTTTTGGCAAAAATGGTGGCGTAAACCATTGGCAAACATTTAAAATTATAAAGCTGTGGCAGTTTTGGAAAGATATGAACAGCATACCATTAGCCGATTATAATTTAATAGTGAACGATTTTGAGCCCATAACCGCATGGGCTTGCAAACTAAAAAAAGTAAAAAGCGTATCGTTAAGTCACCAAGCATCATTTGTATCGCCAAAAACACCAACAACTTTAAAAGGCGGTCCAAAATATGCCAAACTTATTTTAAAATATTACGCACCAACTAGTCATCATATTGGTTTCCATTTTAAGGCTTACGCCGATTTTATTCACACACCTGTAATTAGGTCTCAAATAAGAGATTTAAAACCTCAAAATTTAGGGCATTATACCGTTTACTTACCCGCAATTGATGATAAGAAGTTGTTAAAGCACTTTCACGCATTACCCAATATACAATGGCAAGTATTTAGCAAACACCAAAAAACACCTTTAACCTATGCAAACGTAAAAATAAACCCTATTAACAACGAAGCTTTTAATACCAGTTTAGCAAATTGCGAAGGTTTGCTTACAGGCGGCGGTTTTGAGGGGCCTGCAGAAGCATTATTTTTAGGTAAAAAACTACTTATGGTGCCCATGACAAACCAGTACGAGCAAGATTGCAATGCCGAAGCTGCCCGCCTTTTGGGTGTAACTGTTGTAACCAGAATTAACAGACACTTTGCTGGAAAATTAAAACTTTGGGTAGCAAGCAAAAACAAAATAGCTGTAAATTTTATTGACGAAACAGAAGCAATTATAGCGGCTATGGTAAAAAAATACGCTCAATAGTTTAATGTAAGCCGTTCAAAAAATTATAAATTTTTAAGTTTTGCATATACCAATTAATGAAAAGTACTAGCAAAAAAAATTATTTATAAATTAGCGTCTGTGGGTTAAATTGTTTCCACGAATGCCAAAACTCTTGGTATGCTTGTACCGTTGATAAACGCTTACCGCTTAAAGGGCCAGTAATACATAAACCGTTGGTATTCCAAATAGATTTAGTTTCAAAATCTAATAACTTGTTTTTATCCAAAAACTTAAAAGTGAGTGTTTTTGTTTCTAAAGTTCGGTTAAAAAGGTGGTAGTTTACGTTATCTTTTTCTAAAATTAATAAAAGTTTTAAATCCAAAACAGAATCTTGAACAATCCTTTTTTGGGTAAGTAAATTCCAATCGTAAGCTTTGGTAATGTTTTTATGTTTTATGCCTACCACCCACGATTTTGGTTTCCACGATGCCGAGTCACGTTTTTCTAAATTGCTTTTTATAGTACCATTATCAAAAAGGTCTAAATCTTTATAATCTGGTGCAAAAGTTTTGTTTTCTTGTAAAATATAAGTGCTCGGATATTTACTTAACCATACAGCCAAAGTGCTTTGTTCGGCAGGTATTTCATTTAGTTTTGTGCCTTTTAATTTGCCAGCCACGGCTATACCAGTGGCTTGTTGCCACCAACTTTTGGTGCTAACATCTTCAAACATGGCATTAAAATGACCCATCCCTACTAACCTAAAAACTTCGGGTTTACCATTTACAGTTGGGCTAAAAACCCGACCAGTGCGGCAAACGGTACAATAGGTTACCATAATAGGAATGCCACCTACGGTATCTAAAACTTGATGATGATAGCCAATTTGTTGCAAGGGATACGCTTTTGCCTCGCCGTTAAGGCTTACTCCAATAACCAATTTGTTTAGTTTTACTTTGTTAGTTATTATACTGGCAAAACTATTTTGGTTTAGTTTTTTAAACATTTTATCGGCCTGTAATTTATAGTGAGCCATAAAATATAGTACTGCATATAGCAATAAAACTACTGCGCAAATAATTTTAAGCTTTTTATTTTTACTTTTAAAAACCAGAATTAGTGGATAAACCAAAGCCAATAGCAAAGCAATACGAATCCAAAAAATATGGTTGTGTAGCCAAAACGCAAACCCAACAGTATTAGCTTGCTGGCTTCCCGGGAAGGGCATAATAAAATAAATGCGTAAAATTTCTGTAAGAAATAAAGCAACGAATGCAGTAATTAAGATAGCTTTTTTCATAATTTATTTGAGTGGCGTATTTATATATCCTTCTTCGGCTCTTTGAGGCGCTCTATCCACATAAAATTGCCGATTATTTGGTGCAAAAGTAGATAAGCCGTCAACGTATCTGTTAAACATACAAAACGCAGCTGCAATTAAAACGGTATCGTGTATTTCTCTTTGGCTTGCGCCGATTTTTAGCGCATATTTTACCTGTTCGGCAGTTACATATTTGCCGCCTTTTTGCACATTTTCGGCAATAAATAATAAGGACTTCATTTTATCAGAAATGTTGTTTGAATGCAAAAAATCGGCTTTAATATCGTCAATTTCATTTATATCACAATTCAAATAATACCCAGCCAAAGCCCCGTGTACATTTTGACAAAAAAAGCAGTCGTTCAATGCAGAAACGTAAGTTGCAATTAGTTCTCGCTCTCCACGGCTTAGCGAGTTTTCTGTACGCAATAAAACTTCGGCCAATTGGTTTAAAGGTTCGGCAGCTTCGGGTCGGTAGGCCATTAAACCACGTATGCCGGGCAATTCATTTTGTAAATTTATATGTGCCATTAATAGGTTGTTTTAGGGAAACTGTAATTATTTGTAACCATTATTTCGCCCATTATTTTATAGGCTTCATCATTAATTGGCGTTATCGTTCCTAAACCATCTACATATCTATTGAACATAGAAAACGTGGCAGCAATAAGTACCGTATCGTGTATTTGGCTATCGGTTGCGCCAGCTTTTTTGGCTTTATCCACATCATTTTCACTTACTGTTTTGCCATTTACTTGTACCTTTTGTGCAATACTCAACAAAGTTTTCATTTTTTCGCTTATGGCGGATTGTTTTGGGTTATGTAAAACATCATCAACCAAATTTACTTGTTCGCCATACAAACATTGGGCGGCAGCAGCATGGCTTTTTGTACAAAAAGTGCAGTTATTTAGTTTAGATATATAAGCGGCAATCAACTCCCGCTCGGCAGCACTAAGTTCGGATTTCCCCCTTAGCAAAACGGCTACCAAATCATACAAATATTTTCCCGTATCGGGCCTATAAAGTACCAAGCTTCTAATACCTGGTGCTTCGTTATTTAAGTTTATGTATGCCATATTTTTTTTCTAATTTTTTTTTAAACTCTCACTTATTTATAAAAAATTACCCTATTGCATCCATTCAAGGTTTTAAATTTTGAATTTTTACTTTAACCCCCTTTTCGGGCAGAAGCATCAAAGCCAAAAATCCAACCATAAAAACCAAAGAAAACAAGAAAATAGCATTGCCATAACCGCCCAATATATTTACCAATAAGCCTACAAATAAAACTGCCAAAGCGGTAAATATGCGGCCAATGTTAAAACAAAAACCAGTAGCCGTTGCCCTAATGTTTGTACTAAATAGTTGCGGAATGTAAGTAGATAATATGCCTTGGCTCAACCCAAAAAACAAAGCTAAAAAGCCTATTTCGGCAAAAATAAAAGGTGTGTAAGCTGATGTAGTAAACAATAAAAACGATAAAATTGAACAAGCACCAAAACATACCAGCATAGCTTTTCGCATACCCAACCAGTTTGAAAACCACCCCGATAAAAAGCCGCCACTAAGGCCTCCAATGCCCATTAACATCATACTTAATCCTCTTTCTTGAGGAGCATTGCCACGGTTTACTAGCACTTCTACCCAAGTGGGAAGCCAAGAAAATATAGCCCACAAACCAATTAGCATACTCCCAAAAATTACCGAACCCCGCAAAAGATTATAGCGGTTATGGCTATCAAATAAGTTTTTTAATTTGGAGGTGTTTTGTTTGGTTTTATTACTTAACCAAACTGCAGATTCGCGTATCATCCAAATACTTGAAATGGAAATTACTAGCGGAATAAAACCTACATAAAAGCCTTCACGCCAATTGGCTACAAAAAAATTAATTAGCCCTGCCGAAAATATACCTACTGGAACCGCAATTGATAAAATACCCGTGAAAATAGCCCTGGTTTTTATAGGCCAAATTTCACTCATATAGGTAAACGAAACCACCAAAACGCCGCCCACACCAAAGCCACTAAAAAATCTGTACAACACCAAAGTTTCCCAGTTTGGGGCAAAGCCA
>JAYULE010000169.1:0-7817 GCA_043763845.1 Sphingobacteriales bacterium | reverse complement strand
CCGTTTTATATTGGCATTCATCACAAAATAAATTATGGTATTTTTTTAGACAATACCTACCAATCCGATTTTAACTTTGGTGCAAGTAATAACCGATTTTCTTCTTTTAGTGCTCAAGGCGGAGAAATGAATTACTATTTTATCTATCACCAACAATTGGCCGATATAATTACATCGTACACTGCTTTAACTGGGCGTATGAAAATGCCACCACTTTGGAGTTTAGGTTACCAACAAAACCGTTATAGCTATTACCCCGAAACCGAAGTTTTTAGAATAGCGCAAACCCTGCGTGAGAAAAAAATACCTGCCGATGGTATTACCCTTGATATTCACTACATGGATAATTATAAGCTGTTTACATGGGATAAAACACGTTTCCCAAACCCTTTAGAAATGACAAAAAAGCTGGAAACTATGGGTTTTAAAACCACTGTAATAGTTGACCCAGGAATAAAAGTAGAAGCTAAATACCCCGCCTACGAACGAGGAGTTAAAGACAATATTTTTATTAAATACCCCGATAGCACCAATTATACTGGGCAAGTTTGGCCAGGTTGGTGTCATTTTCCTGATTTTACCAGCGAAAAAGGTCGGAGATGGTGGAAAAAAGAATCGGCATTTTTTGCACAATCAGGCGTTTCTGGTATCTGGAATGACATGAACGAAATTGCCACTTGGGGACAAAAAATGCCATCGAACATTTTGTACGATTATGATGGTTTTAAAACCACTAACAAGCAAGCACACAACGTATATGGCATGCAAATGGCAAGAGCAAGTTTTGAAGGTGCAGTTGAAACGATGAAAAAACGCCCATTTATATTAACTAGGGCAGCATATTCGGGAATTCAACGCTATTCGGCAATGTGGACGGGCGATAATAGGTCTGAAGAAAACCACATGATAGCTGGAGTGCGTATGATGAACAGCATGGGTTTAAGCGGTATTGCCTTTACAGGGATGGATATTGGTGGTTTTACCGGAAATCCATCAATAAATTTATATGCCCGATGGATACAAATTGGTGCATTTAACCCGTATTTTAGAAACCACACGGCTATAAACAGCAAATCATCGGAACCTTGGAGTTATGGCGAAGAGGTTTTAGAAATATCAAGAAACTATATTAATTTACGTTACCAATTATTGCCTTATTTATATTCGGGTTTTTACGAAGCCACGCAAAACGGGCAACCTATAATGCGTACTCTGGCTATCGACAATACTTTTGATGCCAAGGTTTACGATACTCAGTTTCAAAACCAGTATTTTTACGGCAGTTCTTTTATGGTTGCGCCCTTTGAAAGTACCGAAAAATTTGGCAAAATTTATTTTCCTAAAGGTTTATGGTACGATTTATACACCGCTAAAACCGAGAAAGGAAACCAAGAAAAAATTGTTCAATTAAGTTTACAAAAACTGCCAGTATTTGTAAAGGGAGGAAGTATTATCCCTATGCAATCATTAGTGCAAAACACATCAATTAAACCAACCGATACGTTAACTATACATGTTTTTAAAGGTGAAACCGAAAATAGTTTTGTGTATTACGAAGACGATGGCGAAAGTTATAATTACGAAAAAGGTGCATTTTATAAACGTAGCATTACGTACAATCCTAAAAACAACACCATTACTTTTGCTAAAGTAGATGGTAGTTATAAGTCTAATTTTAACAAAATTAAATTGGTGTTAACAGGTTTTGGTAACACATCAACAGTTAAAATAGCAGGAAAACAAATGGATATACAAACCGAATTTATATCGTTTTTAGAACCCATATCAAAATTTAATCCGCAAAGCGACGCAACAAAAAGAGAAGGATATAATGCAAAAAGCATAATTATAAAAAATGATGGGGGGGAAATTGTAGTCGGATTTTAAAAAAAAATCCTCCCCGTTGACTAAAGTCAACGGGAAATGATGTTTCCGTTGACTAAAGTCAACGGAATATAATGTCTCCGTTGACTAAAGTCAACGGAAATTGATGCCATTGCAAAGGGCTTATGGCAATTGAGAGTCTCATAAAATTAAGATGTTACATTGCCTTCATATAGTATCACTTCCCGTTGGCTTCAGCCAATGGTAAGGAAATGATAAAAAGAAAAAGAAAAAAAAAATCAAACTATGAAAAAACCAATATTCCTACTTTTCCTATCTTTTATAGTTAACCTAACATACGCACAACCAACTGCTTTACAAACTGTTGAGCCTATGTTTTGGTGGGCTGGTATGCAAAACCCCAACCTACAATTATTGGTTTATGGCAAAAATATCAGCCAAAAAACGGTTTCGTTAAACTATACTGGTGTTAAATTGGTAAAGGTTAACAAAGTAGAAAATCCTAATTATTTGTTTTTAGATGTAGTGATTTCCAAATCGGCAAAAGCCGGAAAATTTGCGATTAATTTTTCATCGCCGCAAGGCAAACCCTTACAATATATTTACGAATTAAAGGATAAAGAAAACAAAAAAAACCGCATAAAAGGGGTTACCAACCAAGATTTAATTTACCAATTAATGCCCGATAGGTTTGCCAATGGCGATAAAAGTAACGATATAGTTGCAGGTATGATGGAAACCGCACTAAACCGAGACTCGATGTATTACCGACACGGCGGAGATTTGCAAGGCATAATTAACCATTTAGATTATATAAAAGAGTTGGGTGCAACCGCAATTTGGTTAACACCCGAAGTTGAAAACGATATGCCCCAAGCATCGTACCACGGTTATGCAGTTACCAACCATTATAAAATTGTTAGGCGATTTGGAACCAACGAGTTGTACAAGTTATTTATCGAAAAATCACACCAAAAAGGCTTAAAAGTAATTAAAGATGTGGTGCATAACCATTGCGGAATAGAACATTGGTTTATTAAAGATATGCCCATGAAAAACTGGGTACACCAATGGCCAGTTTACACACAAACTACCTATAAAGACCAAACATTGATGGATCCCTATGCCGCCACAGCCGATAAAAAACAAATGTTGGATGGTTGGTTTGTACCCACCATGCCCGATTTTAACCAAGCAAACCCCTACGTACAAAACTATATTAATCAAAATATTATTTGGTGGGTACAATATGCGGGTATTGATGGTTTACGCCTTGATACTTATGGCTACAACGATTTAAAATATATGGCCAGTTGGGCGGCACAAATAAAAACCGAGTTTCCAAACCTAAGTATTTTTGGCGAAACGTTGGTAAATACCGTGGTTAGTCAGGCTTATTTTACAGAGGGAAATACAGTTAATCAAGGTTTTGATACGGGTTTGCCGGGAGTTACCGATGTGCAAATTAAAGATGCCATTTACGAAGTATTAAACGGAAAATACGATTGGACAACTGGTGTAAACCGTTTATACACCGTTTTATCAAACGATTTTATTTACAAAGATGCCAGCCGAAACGTTACTTTTTTAGATAACCACGATATGAGCCGTTTTTTATCGGTGGTGGGTAGCGATATTAAAAAATACAAATCGGGTTTGGCAATGCTGTTAACCACCCGTGGCATACCACAAATATATTACGGTACCGAGGTTTTAATGAAAAATTTCTCGAACCCTGATGGTTTAGTGAGAGCCGATTTTGCAGGCGGATGGGAAACCGACAGTACCAACAAATTTTTAGCCAGCGGAAGAACTGGAGCAGAAAACGATGCCTTTAATTATTTAAAAACATTGGCCAATTACCGCAAAAATAGCACCGCCTTACAAACTGGTAAATTAATGCAATATGTACCACAAAATGGTGTATATGTTTATTTTAGGTACGATAAAACTAAAACTGTTATGGTGCTGGTTAATAGCAACGATAAATCATCGGCAATAAAAACCAATAGATTTAATGAACGAATAAAAGAATTTAAAAAAGCAAAAAATATAATTGATAATAAGGAATTTGCAATTTTAAATGAAATAGAAATACCTGCAACTACCACATTAATTTTAGAGTTAAACTAAAAACAATGGAACGACCAAAATTAAGTTTAGCGCAAATTTTTAACATGAGTGTAGGGTTTTTTGGCATACAATTTGGCTTTGCGTTGCAAAACGGCAATGCATCTCGCATATTACAAACCTTTGGTGCCGATGTGGAACACCTATCGCTTTTTTGGTTGGCTGCCCCCATTACAGGGATGATTGTACAACCCATAATTGGCTATTACAGCGACCGTACTTGGAATAAATTTGGTCGCCGCCGCCCGTATTTTTTGGTTGGAGCCGTATTAACCGCATTAGCACTAATAATTATGCCCAACTCGGGCAGCCTATCGGCTTTTTTACCTCCCATTATTATTGGTGCAGGTATGTTAATGATAATGGATGCGTCCATAAATGTAGCAATGGAGCCTTTTAGAGCATTAGTTGGCGATAAATTGCCCGACTCGCAACGCAGCATTGGTTTTTCTATACAAACCTTTTTAATAGGCATTGGCGCAGTAAGTGGTTCGTTTTTGCCTTATATTTTGGCGCAATATTTGGGTATTTCTAAAATAGCCGAAGCTGGCACAATTCCCAACAACATTATTTATTCGTTTTACGCAGGTGCGGTAATATTGCTAATAACCATACTTTACACGGTTGTAACTACCAAAGAATATCCGCCAGAAACAATGGCAAAATTTAGTAAAGAACCCGAAAATACCGAAGATTCAAAAGGGCTGGCCAGCATATTAACCGATTTTTCTAATATGCCATTAACTATGCGTCAGCTAGGGTTGGTGCAGTTTTTTTCGTGGTTTGCCTTGTTTTCTATGTGGGTTTTTAGTAGCCCGGCCATTGCACAACATATTTACAAAGTTGCACCAGGCGATACCACTTCGGTTGCCTTTGCCGATGCAGGAAATTGGGTGGGCATTCTTTTTGGTATTTACAACGCTGTCTCGGCAATTTATGCAATGATTTTACCGGCAATTGCCAGAGCAACCAGTCGTAAAATAGCACACGCATTTTCGCTAATGGCAGGTGGGGCTGGCTTACTTTCTATATTTTTTATTAGCAACCCAAACACTTTAATTTTTTCTATGGTTGGCGTAGGTTTGGCATGGGGCAGTATTTTGGCAATGCCTTATGCCATATTAGCGGGCTCAATTCCTGCGCAAAAAATGGGCGTATATATGGGCATTTTTAATTTTTTTATCACAATGCCACAAATTGTTAATGGGTTTTTTGGCGGCTTAATAGTTAAAGAATTTTATAACGGAAAGGCAATTTACGCTCTAGTATTGGCTGGCATTTTTATGCTTATGGGCGCAGTATCGGTTTTGTATATACACGATAAAAAGTTGGAAACTTAAAGAAATTAGCCACGGGCAGCGGGCTTTCGGGCATCAAGCCTGGTAAATAAAAATTATGATTATAGTAAAAAATCAGGCTTGCACCCCTCCTGATAAACTAAAAACGTTTTCTCCTTCCTCTCTAAAAGTAGATTATGCGTTAAATTTCCCCCTTCGGGGGTTAGGGGGAATTAAATAAATAACATTATGAAAACTACATTTTTTTCTCTTCTAATCATCATTACCATTATTGCAGCATCTTGCAAAAAGAAAGATATTAGCGAAAACCCACAACCCACACAACCACCATTTGAAATACCAGCCGAAACTGGTTTATTAACCTACCAGCCCGCTTTCCCTACTGAGGATGAAGCGGTAACTTTTACTTACGATGCGAGTAAAGGAAGTTCGGCATTAAAAGATTTGGCTGGCGATGTATTTGTACATACTGGCGTAATAACCGATAAAAGTACCAGCCCTTCTGATTGGAAATACGTTAAAAGCAGCGAGTTTAACAAACCGGTTGAGGTTACTAAACTTACCAATTTAGGCAATAATAAATTTAAGTTTACGCTAACTCCTAAACAGTTTTACAATGTACCCGCTGGCGAAAATATTTTAAAACTAGCCATGGTTTTTCGCAATGCCGATGGAAGCAAGGAAGGTAAAAACACCGATAGAAGCGATATTTATTTACCTATTTACAAAAAAAACGAGCTTAATGTAAGGTTTACCTCGCCCGAATCTGAACCATTTTACATTCCTGTACCTACAGTAAAAATACAAATGGTGGGCGAGGAATTAACCGTTGTTGCGGTATCGTCTAAAACTGCAAACCTAACTTTACAGCTAAACGGCGATAATATTGCCACAGTTAACGATGCAAGTCAATTATCGGCGAAAGCCAAAATAGTTAAAACTGGCAAACAAACACTTTTGGTTACTTCAATTGCAGGGGGCGAAACCAAAACTTCAAGTTTCGATTTTGTAATTAACGGAACTGTTGTAACTGAGGCTTTACCAGTTGGCGCATTAGATGGAGTTACGTTTATAAACGGAGGAAAATCGGCCATATTTAATTTGTACGCACCCAATAAAAGTTTTGCATATGTAATTGGCGATTTTAACCTCTGGGCAAGTGAACCAGCATATTTTATGAAAAAAACACCCGATGGCAACCGCTGGTGGGTGCAAATTGATAACCTAACCGCAGGTACCGAATATGCTTACCAATTTAAAGTTGATGGTAACTTAACCATTGCCGACCCTTACTGCCAAAAAGTTTTAGACCCTTGGAACGATACTTTTATACCCTTTGCCACTTACCCCAACCTAAAAAAATACCCAACTGGTAAAACTACGGGCATTGTAAGCACTATGCAATTTGATAACACGGCTTACCCTTGGAAAACTACAAATTTTACCCGACCCGATAAAAATAAATTAGTGATTTACGAATTGCACTTACGTGATTTTATTGCCAAAGCCGATTATATTACCTTAAAAGATACCTTAGATTATTTGACAAATTTGGGGGTTAATGCCATAGAATTAATGCCTTTTAACGAGTTTGAAGGTAACGATAGCTGGGGTTACAATCCATCGTTTTACTTTGCGCCCGATAAATTTTACGGTACAAAAAATAATTTGAAAGCGTTTATAGACGAATGCCACAGCCGGGGTATAGCCGTAATTATGGATATGGTGCTAAACCATTCGTTTGGGCAATCGCCAATGGTGCAATTATATTTCGATGCATCGGCAGGAAAACCAGCAAGTAACAATCCTTGGTTTAACCCCGATGCTACACACCCATATAGTGTGGGTTACGATTTTAACCACGAAAGCGAAGCCACCAAATACTTTACTAAAAACTTACTTAAATTTTGGATGCAAGAGTATAAAATTGATGGCTACCGCTTCGATTTATCAAAAGGGTTTACACAAAAAAACTCGGGTACTGGCGATGCGGCTGTTGGGCCTTGGGGCGAGTATGATGCCAGTCGTATTGCAATCTGGAAAACCTATAACGATTATATGAAAACCATTGATGCCACTAATTTTTATGTGATTTTAGAACATTTTGCCGCCGATGCCGAAGAAAGAGAATTGGCAGCCCAGGGTATGATGCTATGGAACAATGTAAACCACAACTTTACCGAAGGCACAATGGGCTTTACTGCTGGTTCCGATTTATCGCGAAGCATCTACACCACCCATGGTTTTGCCGATGCCAGCGGTTTAATTACCTATATGGAAAGCCATGACGAAGAACGTATGATGTTTAAAAACCTTAAGTATGGTAACTCATCTGGCTCATATTCGGTTAAAGATGTGAACACCGCCTTAAAACGACAAGAGTTGGCAGCCGCATTTTTGTTTACCACACCTGGCCCAAAAATGATTTGGCAATTTGGCGAATTGGGTTACGATATTTCTATCAACGAAAACGGACGTACTGGCAAAAAACCTATTTTATGGAATTATAAAGCTGTAAACCAACGCAAAAATTTATATGCGGTG
>JAYULE010000168.1:0-32109 GCA_043763845.1 Sphingobacteriales bacterium | reverse complement strand
TGCAAAATCCCTGCTTAGTGCTGACTGCACAGAAGCCGGCAAAGCGGAAACTGTTAATTCTATTTCTGTTTCTATCCATTTACCCGTATTGTCAAAGTTGGCAGAAACTTCTTCTCCATTGAGTTTGAAAACTGCCTCATATTCGTTTGCATTTTCTAATTCCCAATTTATTTTAGTTACGTCTGGAAATTTTGCTTTGAATGCTAAAGCAACAGGAGCAGGAACTTTATCGGCAGCTATTTTTTGAGCACAAGCCGTAAAACTCATAAGTGCTGCTGCAAGCAGCAAATAAATTATTCTTTTCATTTTATGAAATGTTTAATTGTTTAAAATAAAGGACTAACCGCACAAACGAAGTTTGTGTCTGACAAGAAACAAAACAACTAAACTATCGGGGGATGGAAAATTTTTGAGATGTAGTCCAATTGAAGAAAATGATCAAAAGGTATTATCGATTTTATTTTTATGTCACAAAAAGGTGTAATTAAAAAGGTAAAACAGGTAATAAAAGAAACGCTTGTCTGCGCAAAATGATGATTTTGAAATGGTGTGTGCGGTTTCTGTTCATCTCCGTTATCGTGTTTGTCAAACAGTCCGTCAATATTTACCAAATGATCAGTAATAAAATCAATTGGCGTCATATCCTTGTCCTCTGTCTCTTTACAGTGACGATACATTTGGGGAAGGTCGCATAGCATTGAAAAATCACCAAACGGCAAACAGAAAGTTCCGAATGAGTAAAATGATAAGAGAAATATGTTGATTGCTTTTGTCAATATAGTTTATATAACGACAAAAGTATATTATTTATTTTATCGGTTGTTGTCAGAATGTTGAAGAGGCAAACGAATGCCTTTGCTAAAAAGTTAAGAGCTTGCCATTTCGGGTTTGCGAAAGAGTTCAACCGAAGTGTAATGAGTTCAATGTGACTCTCTGTAAAGTGATAAAAACTATACATAAGTGTCCTGGATGCAGTATTTTGATAAATCACACAATTATTTATCAGAAATCACAATTTAGGAATGTTGAAATCTGCAATAATTTGAATAAATGAGCCTGTAATTATCGGGAAATTTGGTTGTTAAAGTATTAACTATCCAAATGTTTTACCTAAAAACTAAAAATCCTTGCAAAGACTACTGTTGCAAGGATTTTTTGAATTTAATGCGGAGCGGACGGGACTCGAACCCGCGACCTCCTGCGTGACAGGCAGGCATTCTAACCAGCTGAACTACCACTCCGTTGGTTTTGTTTTTGAAACGATAATCATTCTAGCGACCTTCCCGATTTACAATCGGGACATTCTAACCAGCTGAACTACCACTCCGTTTTTCTGTTTCGTTTCCGTTACAGGACTGCAAACATAGCGTTTCTATTTTGCAAACCAAAATAAAAAACAAAAATTTATATAATCGAACCTTCTTTTAATTTCTCAGCATTTTCTGCAAACTGTAATGCATCCAAAATTTCGGTAAGGGCACCATCCATAACAGCAGTTAAGTTATACAGCGTTAAACCCACCCTATGCTCGGTTACTCGGCCTTGTGGGTAGTTATAAGTACGTATTTTTGCCGATCTATCGCCTGTTGAAACCATAGTTTTACGCTTGCTAGCAATAGCTTCGTTGTGCTTAGCCAATTCACGTTCGTACAATTTACTCCGAAGCATTTCCATTGCAATAACACGGTTACCCAGTTGCGAACGTTCTTGCTGGCACACTACCACAATACCACTTGGGCGGTGGGTAAGCTGCACCTTAGTTTCTACCTTGTTAACGTTTTGGCCACCCGCCCCACCCGATCTTGAAGTTTGTAAATCAACATCGGCAGGGTTTATTTGCACATCAACTTCTTCGGCCTCGGGCAGTACCGCTACCGATGCCGCCGAAGTATGTACCCTGCCTTGGGTTTCGGTATCGGGTACGCGTTGTACCCTATGCACCCCCGATTCGTATTTTAAAACCCCATAAACATCTTCTCCTATAACCTTAAAAATAACCTCTTTATAGCCGCCATTAGTGCCCTCGGTAACCTCCATTGTTTCGGTTCGCCAACCACGGCCTTCGCAATAGCGGGTATACATACGGTACAAATCGCCAGCAAAAATTGCAGCTTCATCGCCCCCGGTACCGCCCCTAATTTCCATAATGGCATCTTTCTCGTCGCCCATTTCTTTAGGTATCAGCATTAACCTAATTTTTGCTTCCAATTCTTCCTTTTGGGGCAGTAAAATGTCAATTTCTTCTTTGGCCATTTCACGCATTTCTTGGTCTTTTTCGTTAGCTAAAATATCTTTGTTAGCATCAATATTGCTGCTTATATTTTTGTATTTAAAATATTCCTCAACCACTAAACCCAAATCTTTATACTCTTTGTTTAGTTGGGCATAGCGCTTCATATCATTGGTAACATCGGGGTTGCTTAGCTCCCTTTCTACATCGTCTCTACGTTGTTTTATTGCTTCTAATTTCTCTAACATTTCTTTTTAGCCTTGGGCTTTTTTTTGCTTCGGGCTTTCGGGCTTCGAGCGACGGGCTTCCTGTTTATTGTTTTCGGCTATTAACTATAAGCTTTTAGCTGAGTGTTTTATTTTGGGCGTTCCCCGAAAAGGGGCGGGCTTTACGCTCATAGCTTTTTATTCCCCCTAACCCCCCGAAAGGGGGATTGTGGCAATAAAAAGGCTATCCGCTGCAATCCCTAACGCAAATTTGCAACTGGTTATAGTTTGGCTACGGGCTTTCGGGCTTCGGGCAGCGAGCTACCTATTGTGTGCAAATTTAGTTTATTACCACAAAATTCCGTTGCCCGTGGCTCGAAAGCCCAGAGCTATTGCCACAAAGTTACGCCTTTTTCGGATAAAATAATCAATTGTTGGTTGTGCAAAATTATATCTCTTATTCCTGGAAGAGTTGGTGTCTCCAAAACTTTAGTTTCGAAGGTTAAATAATTATAGCTGTGTAGCTGATTATTTGCAAAATAAAATATTTCTGCACCGCTTACATCAAAATGATTAATGCAATTTATAGCTGCTACTTTAAAATAATTACCAAATCTGTCAAATATTTGTACACCTGTGTCTAAATCGTTAATAAACAAATACTCGTTGCTGTTAAGCATAAAGTTTGTTTGTAGGTTTAAACCATCTCGTTGGTAAAGGTTGCTGGTGTTTAAATCTTCGGTAAAGTTGTTGCTTAACCTTATTAGCTCTCGGTTTAAGGCATCGTAAACCCAAAATCCATTGTTATTTGCCGATGCCACAACCGTAACCAATTTGTTTGTATTGGCACTAAAATTAAATTTACTTATCTCGCTTAAATTGTTGTTTAAAACTACAAGTTGTTGGTAATCGGCATAATATAGTATTACCCGCAATGGGTCGCTTACATCAATTTGGTTAATATTACCATAGGCATTATTGGTATAATTCCATAAAAATTTGCCTTTGGGGTTAAACTTCATCACTTCGTTTTTTGGTGTTACCAAAAACAGATTACCAAAATTATCAACGGCAGCTAAATTTGCGGCGGTATCAATTTTAAAAATTAGTTTAAAAGGCTGGGCAATAGTGCTGTTACTTAGGCCTAATAAAATTAAGATAAGGGGAAATAAATGTTTAAAAAAATTTAGCCGCATAATTTATGTGGATTATATTTTTAATGGTTTAGTTTATCCATAACATATAGCTGAAACCAAACTGGTATTTGGTTGGTTTGAAGTTCTAAATCTGTACCATTAATAATTTGTGCAACCCAAGTTTCACTATTGCCCGAGTTATCAAAAATAAAAGCCCTATTACTATATTTAATTGCATCTGAAAGTAATGCAAGTGAACGATAATACCTTGAAACTACTTTTTTAGATGGCACCGAATGCCCACCACTTTTAACACGGTGTTTTATACGAAGCAAATTAATGGCAGGGTCTTCGGTTGCTACATAATACAGGTATGTTTTGTAACCGTTTAATTGCGCATTTTTTAAAGTTTCAATTTTATCGGCCGATGACATTACGGTTTCAAAAGTAAATGATTGATGTGATGTTAAGTATTTTTGACGTAAGAAGTCTGTTAAAATAGCACTCATATACGAATCAAAGCCAATATTACTAAAATCAATAAACTCATTTTGAACAAATTTAATTTCGTTAAAATAATCGCCTAACTCTGTTTTGTTAAGTAATGGATGATTATTAAAAAAATTAACAATTTCGGTTTGATTGGTTTGGATATTATAGTTTCTAATGTCTAAATAATCACAGCTGTTTACCTCTTTTTCAATTTCATCTGGATTTAGGTAATGCCCTAACAGTTTTGGAGAAATAACTGCTTTAATGGTGCTTTTGCCTGATCCATTTGGCCCAGCAAATACCCGTAGTCGAGGTTGATTTAGCATTATTAAAATTTATAATTTAGTTGATCAACCGTTATTGGCTTGGCAATTTCTTTTAAAATTGTGCGTGTACCGTCTGGCGAAACTTCAATTAGTTTGCCATTTTCGGCAATTATTACTTTATTTCCCGCAGCCAAAGTTTGCCAAAAAGCTTGTTTTGTGGCAGTTTCTGCCAATATTGGTATTTGTTGTTCTAAATAATTTAATTCAGTTTCGGTTAGCATAAAGTTTAATCTTTTAGAAGCAGTAAAGTTGTTTTTATAGTATGATTTAAACTTAACAAAAATCATACTATTACTATTTTTAAATTTACACAAATTTTATAGCTATTGGCATTATAAAATTATGTAAATCAAATATCTTATTTATTAGTTTAAGATGGGTATCTTTATTGTTGATTTTGGGAATATTTAGAAATTTATTTTACCACACCTTACCAATAAATATGATTTGCAATTACTGGTGAAATATTTTTTAATTTTAACTATTTTTGGATATAATTTTTTTAAGGATGACAGCTACATATAGTCTTACCAAAGCAGAATTAAATGCCGACTTTATAGAAAGTATTAAGAAAACTTTTAAAACCAATAAGATAACTATTTTGGTTGAGGAGGAATTGGACGAAACAGAAATAATTTTAACAGATACAGAAAGGTTGAAAATATTAAATAAATCTATCGCTCAACTAAGGGCTGGTAATGTGGTAAAAATAGATTTAGACAAAGTGCTTATTGAGAACGGATTGTGAGAGGTGTTAGTTTTACACCCGTTGCGCTTGAGCAATTTTATGAACTCCAAAAAAGCGAACCAGAGGCTTTAAAAAAACTCTTAAAATTAATTCAAATAACTGTGAACACACCTTTCGAAGGTGTTGGAAAACCCGAACAATTAAAATATAATTACAAAGGTTTTTGGTAAAGACGAATTACATAAAAACACCGTTTTGTATATGAGGTAAGGGATGATTTTATATCAATAATTGAATGAAAAAACCATTACCAAGACTAACCAAAGAGTATTGTATTTTACAATTTGTAAATTTTTCCCAAACCAATTTTTTGCGTGAGGGATAGCAGTGGAAATCCCTGCCGGCCGGCAGGCGGGAATTTTGCCTTTTTCTGGCAAAATTATTGTAACGTATAGCCCGACCCGTGTATTGGTCTTTTGTGTTTGGGACAGGGGGACACGCCCAAATTATAAATAATTATAAACTAGATATTTAAAAATAAATTTATGAAAAATTTAAACCCATTAACTTATTTATTTACCGCAACTTTATTTGTTTTTAGTGCGTGTAGTCAAAAAACTATTCAGTCCGTTACGCTATCAAAAGATGCCGAATTAAATAAAATAACTATACACCCGGTTAAAGAGTCGCAGGCATTTCCTGATGCTGGTTTAGAAATTACGGAAGCCAAAACCGAGATGCTGAGTGCCGATTCTGTAAATTTTACAGTGGCCTATTTAGTTAAAAACTACGAGCTTACAAAAATGACTATGGATATGACGATGGGCGAATGCGCTAACTCGGCAAAAGGCCAACACATACATTATATATTAGATAATAAACCCTACTTAGCTTTGTACAAGCCAGAACATACGGTTACTTTGGCTAAAAATTCGGAGCATTATTTATTGTCGTTTTTATCACGGTCGTACCACGAATCTATTAAAAACCCAGCTGCTGCAGTACTTATTCATTTTAAAATAGATGCTCAAGGTAATTACATAAAATTGCTCGATGCTACCACTCCTATGTTATTTTACAGTAGGCCCAAAGGCGAGTATGCAGGTAAAGACACCCAAAATATTTTGTTAGATTTTTATATAAAAAATACCACATTAGCCGCTAATGGCCATAAAGTTAGGTTAAGCATAAACGATAGGCAATTTATTTTAAGCCAATGGAAACCTTACTTTTTAAAAAATGTGCCGTTGGGTAGTTTAAAATTTAAACTGGAACTGTTAGATGCCGAGGGCAATAAATTAATGAGCGATAATACGGGTATTGAGCGGATGGTTACGCTTAAATAGGTTTAAAAATATATACTTAGCAATTACTTAACACCATTGCTAGCTTAGGTTTCGTATTATTGTAGCTTATTTATTGTAAAATGAAAAAGCTAAAAACCTGTATAATTGCCCTAATATTTTGCCTTCCATTTACTCTTTTTGCGCAACAAAAAGCAGTTAAAAAAGCTACAATAAATCCTATAAATAAATTAGCCCAACCCAAATTGGTGGTTGGTATAGTGGTAGACCAAATGCGTTGGGATTTTTTGTTTCGTTACGCTAACCGATATGGCCAAGGTGGTTTTAAACGCTTATTGCGTGATGGTTTTAGTTGTGATAATACCCAAATAAGTTTCTTGCCCACAGTTACAGCCGCTGGGCATACGGGGGTTTATACTGGCTCGGTACCGGCTTTACACGGCATTGCTGGTAACGATTGGACGGAACAAAATACTGGAGCAATGAAATATTGTACTGAAGATAGCACAGTAACAACCGTTGGTAGTACATCAGTAGCTGGGCAAATGTCGCCACGAAATTTATGGGCAAGCACCATAACTGATGAGCTAAAACTAGCCACCAACTTTAAATCTAAAACCATTGGTATTGCCTTAAAAGACCGTGGGGCAATTTTACCCGCTGGCCATACCGCCAATGCCGCATATTGGTTCGATGATTTAACCGGCAATTGGATAACCAGCAGCTATTATATGAACCAGTTGCCTGCTTGGGTAAACACTTTTAATGGGTCAAAAAATGCCGAAAAATATAATGCTTTAGACTGGCATCCCTTATATAACATTGCTACCTACACCCAAAGCGAAGCCGATAGCAACGCACACGAAAGCTTGCTTAAAGGCGAAAAATCGCCAGTATTTCCACACCTAATCTCAAAATTAAACAAGGGTGCTGGCTCAATTCGTAATACACCTTATGGCAACACCATAACCTTAGATTTTGCCAAAACAGTCATAACACAAGAAAAATTGGGGAATAATTTAGTTACCGATTTTTTGGCTATTAGCTTATCATCAACCGATTATATTGGCCATTGGTACGGGCCAAACTCGGCCGAAATTGAAGATACCTATTTGCGTTTAGACAATGATTTGGCTAATTTTTTTAATTATTTAGATAACCAATTGGGCAAAAATAATTATACCGTTTTTTTAACTGCCGACCATGGTGCGGCTCATAATCCTAATTATTTAATTGACCATAAAATACCAGCAGGTTTGTTTTTGGGTAACAATGTTTTGAAAGATTTAAACGCTAAACTAAAAACCGAGTTTGGCATTGATAAACTAATTTTAAATTTTGGCAACTACCAAGTTAATTTTAATAACACAACAATTGCCAATGCAAAAACTAATATTGATGTTTTAAAAACCTATTGCATAAAGTTTTTGCAACAGCAAGATGGTGTAGCTTTTGCTATTGATATGGATAAAATAGCCGAAGCTAGCATACCAAACCCATTAAAACAAAAAATGATAAACGGCTATAACCACCAACGTAGCGGTGCCATACAAATATTATTGCAGCCAGGCTATTTTCAGGGCTATGGCATAACTGGCACTACCCACGGCACTTGGCATCCATACGATACACATATACCTTTACTTTTTATGGGTTGGGGAATAAAAAAAGGAAGCTTAAAAAGGCAAACCGCAATGGCCGATATTGCCCCAACACTTGCCGCTTTGCTTCATATACAAGAACCTAATGCAAATATAGGCGAACCTATTATTGAGATACTGGAAATTACAAAGTAGAAAAATAGTATTTTTGGTAGTTTTAAAAATATTAGCTTTGAGGAGCTACCCTTTCATAAAATTTTAAATGCAAACTATAAAATCTCATTTTACCGAAGCACATCAAATTTTACAAAGTTTTTTAAATAACGATGATAATTTTATAAACATAGCTAAGGCTGGCGATGTAATTTTAGAAGCAATTAATAACGGAAACAAAATAATTTCTTGCGGTAATGGTGGTTCAATGTGCGATGCTATGCATTTTGCCGAAGAATTATCGGGGCGCTATAAACATGATAGAAAAGCGTTGCCTGCCATATCTATTTCCGATGCATCGCACATTACTTGTGTTGCTAACGATTATGGTTTCGATTATATTTTCTCTCGATTTGTTGAAGCATTAGGTCAACCTGGCGATGTACTATTTGCTATAAGTACCAGTGGCAACTCGCAAAATATTTTAAATGCAATTGCAGTTGCACAACAAAAAAAGATGAAAATTATTGCCTTAACAGGTAAAACTGGTGGTAAAATGGCTTCGCTTTGCGATATTGAAATAAGAGCCCCATACTCGGAGTTTTCTGATAGGGCACAAGAAATACACATAAAAGTAATACACAGCATTATTGATTATGTTGAGAAGAAAATGCTTCTAAATGAGGAGAATGCTGATTAAATAAATAAAAATCACGCTTAATTAAATCAAAAACAATTAAAATTCACTCAATTAAGAACAAATAATTTTTTTAATTTTTGAGCTTATAAACGCAATAAAATTATTATGGAATCAAAAAAAATCCAAACTTTAAAATTTATATAAAAATTATGGCAACATCAAAAGTTACATATAACGGCTTGTTACGTACAACAGCAGTTCACTTACAATCGCAAACACAAATTATTAGCGATGCCCCTGTTGATAACCAAGGTAAGGGAGAAGCTTTTTCGCCAACTGATTTATTGGCAACTTCTTTAGCTAGCTGCATGTTTACTATTATGGGAATTACTGGCAAAACACATAATATAGAGATTGATAATGCAACAGCCGAGGTTACTAAAATAATGGCAACCGAACCACGTAGGGTTTCAGAAATTCATATTACTTTTAATTTCCCTAATAAAGATAATTACAGCGAAAAAGATAAAAAGATTTTAGAAAACGCAGCCATAAATTGCCCTGTTTACCATAGCTTACACCCAAATATTGAGAAGGTAATTGATTTTGGATGGTAGGTTTATAAGTTTATTGAGAAAACTTAAATATTAGTTTTCTCAATAACTTCATTTATTTCTTCAACAGAAATATCGCCATGAGATTGCTCTAAAACGCATTCTCCGTTTTTAATAAGCAACACCTGTGGCGATTGGTGTTGTACACTAAAAGCATTTGCAATACTTGAAGACAAAGACCTGTAACTAAGCAAATCTAAAAAGTAAAGCTGGGTGTTAGCGGGTAAATCGTCCCAATCTAACTCAAACTTTTTTTTTGCCATTGTACTTATACTACAACGTGTACTGTGTTTAAACACAATACTATAATTAACATTTGCTTTAATGTTTGCAAGTTGACTATCGGTAGCGAAAGGTATCCAGTTCATTTATTATATTAATTTTTGCTTTAATCAAAAACCACTATTATCTTCTTGATGGATAAGATTTATAGGCTGGGCATCTGGCAGCAGTGCATGCTTGTAATACTGTAGCGGTAATTAATATACACATTCCTACAAAAACAATTTTTTTCATCTTTTTAAATTTTCAATAAATATATAAAGTTTTTCTAATTATTTAGATTGTTTGCCAAATAAGCCATTTTAATTGCGGTTACTGCAGCCTCGTGGCCTTTATTGCCGTGTTTGCCACCTGCCCTATCTAAAGCTTGTTGTAAATTATTGGTAGTTAAAACGCCAAAAATTACTGGTTTAGTATGTTTTATACCAACATTTGCTAAACCCATTACTACGGCATTACAAATAAAATCAAAATGTTTGGTTTCGCCTTGTATTACACACCCAAGGCAAATAACAGCATCTACTTTCTTACTATCTAACAATAAATCGGCAGCAGCAATTAATTCGTAACTGCCTGAAACTTCAACAGATAAAATATTTTCTTCAATTGTGTGGTTTTCAATCAAGGCATCGTAAGCACTTTTATATAAACTACTTGTAACATCTAAATTCCACGATGCTACAATAATACCAAATTTATAATTTGCAGCATTGGGTATGGTAGTGTGCGAAAAATCGGATAGGTTTTTTAAAATTGAAGCCATTAATATTATTTTACAATAGCTTAAAATTACAATTTACCTTCTGCCCGGGCTATATACATATCTATAGTTGTATTTTCTGTACTTTCTGGGTAATCGGTTTTAATTTTAGTATAAGCATCAATTGCCGACTGAATTTCATTTTTTTCTTCGTAAACCAAACCCAATTTTTTTAGATAAACCGGTGCAGCAAAAAGATTATTACCTTTATCGGCAGCTTTTTTGAAGAAAGTTATGGCTTTATCGTAATCTTTTAATTCTACATAAGCATCGCCTGCACCACCCAAAGCAAGTGGGGCAATAATGGCATCGTTACCACTATAATTGGTTAAGTTTTCGGCCGCTTTTTGGTATTCGCCTTTGTTTAAATAAGCTATTCCAATATAATAATATGCTAAGTTTGCCGATTTTGTGTTGGCATATTCCGAAATTATTTTTTCGAAACCAGGGAAACCGCTACCGTCGCCTTTTATGGCTTTATCCCAATTTTTTTGTTCCCAATAGTTTTGTGCTTTATACATTTGGTTTGCGGCCTCAGTTTCGCGAGGAGCCAAATAAAACTTTTGGTAAGCAAAAAACAATATAACCAATCCTAATACGGTTGAAACTATTACGGCTAAGCTTTTTTTATTTTCCTCAATAAAATTACTCGCTTTATCTAATGCACTATTTGTAACAGGCAATTTATCGGTTTTAATATCGGCCATTTGGTTTTATAATTTATTTAATTTTAAATTTTACTAATTGGCAAAAGTACTGTTTTACACAAAACTTACAATAGCAAATTTGATAATAGTTTAATGAAAATTTTGGATATTAATATATGATAAAAAAGTGTTCGTTTTTTTACCAAATTATATATTTAATAGTATGACATTAAACACTTTGACTTTATTTTAGTAATTTTTAAATAAAGTGCATGTAATTATATTTGAACCATGTATTTACACTATTTGGAATAAATATAAATAAACACTAATTTGCAACACAATTTAATTTATGAAGCTTTCGCAATTGCAAATTGGCCAAAAAGGTATTATTAAAGAATTTACAGATTTGGCTATGTCGATAAAATTAATGGAAATGGGATGCTTGCCTGGCGAAGAAATTAAGCTAGACCGTATTGCGCCTTTGGGCTGCCCTATTGCTGTTTCGGTAGCGGGTTATCAATTAAGTTTGCGTAAACGCGAAGCCGCTACTATATTATTAGTTTAAGTTTAGCATCAAAGTTTTTTTGCGTTAACGATTGAAACGGCATACTTTTTTTATCTTCCCCAGCCCTTTTGCTCCCCCTTCGGGGGCTGGGGGGCTGGGGAAGATAAAAAAAGATAAAGTGGAAAGCGTGTTTACCTTGCCTACCGGCAGGCAGGAACGCCCAAATCTTAAATTCAAATTTTTTTGAATAAAAACTTTTAAATGAAAACCGACATTAAAGTAGCACTTGTAGGTAACCCAAATACCGGAAAATCAACCCTTTTTAACTTACTAACAGGCTTAAACCAAAAAGTGGGCAACTTTGCGGGGGTTACTGTGGATAAAAAAAGTGGCTTTTGCAAACTACCCGATGGCCAAACTGCCGAAATTATTGATTTACCTGGCACTTACAGTATTTATCCCAAAAGTGCCGACGAAAGTATTGTTTTAGAAGTTCTTACTAATAAGAACAACCCAGCCCACCCTAATTTAATCATTATTGTACTAGATGCTACCAATTTAAAACGCAACCTTTTACTATACACCCAACTTGCCGATTTACAAATACCCATAATTATTGCGCTAAACATGATTGATTTAGCACAAAAAAGCAACCTCGAAATAGATGTTGATGGTTTAGCTAAATTGTTAAATGTTAGTGTAGTGCCTTTGGCAGCTCGAAAAAATACTGGCTTAGTAGAAATTAAAAATGCAATTGTACACAGCCCAAAAACAGCTTTACAAAACCCAACTATTGATGTTGAAAGTATTGCACCCCAGTTAATAACCAAAATTAGCCTTGAGCTAAAAATTGAAAACCCATACATTGCTTTACAAATTGCCCACCAACACCAATACCTAAAATATGTTAGCAAAAGCCAGCATTTAGTAATTGAAGAGTTAAAGCAAGAACACGACTTTGATTCGCAAAAAGCACAAGCGCAAGAAACCATTGCTAGGTATAATTATATTAACGATGTATTAGCCGATACTGTTAAATATCCCGCCATAGCGTTAGAAGAAAACATTAGCAATAAAATAGACCATGTTTTAACTCATAAAGTATGGGGTTTAGTTATCTTCTTCGGTATTTTATTTGCCATATTTCAGTCTATTTTTTCGTGGAGTAGCTACCCAATGGCTTTAATAGAAAACGGTTTTGTTGGTTTAGCAAACCTAAGCCACCAGTTTTTACCTGAAGGTGTATTGACCAATTTATTGGTTGATGGCGTTTTAGCTGGCTTAAGTGGCGTAATGGTATTTATACCTCAAATTGCTTTGTTATTTGCCTTTATTTCGGTTTTAGAAGATACAGGCTATATGGCAAGAGTAACTTTTATGATGGATAGGTTGATGCGAAAGGTGGGTTTAAGTGGGAAATCGGTAGTGCCATTAATTGGCGGTTTAGCGTGTGCCGTACCTTCTATTTTAAGTACCCGAACTATAGAAAACTGGAAAGATAGATTGATAACCATTATGGTTACTCCGCTGGTAAGTTGTAGTGCGAGATTGCCTATTTACACATTATTAATATCGTTAGTGGTACCCAATAAATACGTTTTAGGCTTTATAAACTTACAAGGATTAACGCTAATGGCCATGTATGTGTTAAGTATTGTAATGGCAATTTTGGTTGCTTGGGTAATGAAAAAAATTATTAAAAGTAGCCAACGAGGTTATTTTATTATGGAATTGCCCGTTTACCGTATGCCACGTTGGCATAATGTGGGTATTACGATGTTAGAAAGTGTAAAAAGTTTTGTTAGCCAAGCGGGGAAGGTTATTATTGCTATTTCTATAATTTTATGGGTGCTGGCATCGTACGGGCCGGGCAATAGTTTTAATGCTATTGATAAAAAATATGAAACCTTACAATATAAAAATTTTGGTAGTGATGAAATAAACAAATTAAAAGCTGCCGAAAAATTAGAAAATTCGTACGCTGGTTTGTTGGGCAAAAGCATTGAACCAGCTATAAATCCATTGGGTTTCGATTGGAAAATAGGCATAGCTTTAATAACATCGTTTGCTGCTCGAGAGGTTTTTGTAGGCACAATGGCAACATTATATTCTGTTGAAGGCAATGAAAATAAGCTACAACCTATACGAAATAAAATGGCAAAGGCTCGCAATACCCAAACTGGCCAATTGGTTTTTACCACGGCAACGGCGTTTTCGTTAATGATATTTTACGCATTTGCTATGCAGTGTATGAGCACAATGGCAGTGGTTTACCGCGAAACCAAAAACATTAAATGGCCAATAATACAGTTTGTGTATATGTTGATTTTGGCTTATAGTTGTAGTTTTGTGGTGTACCAGATTTTGAAATAGTTTAATTATAAGCAGTTTTTTAAATTAATATAATATTATTGTATTTTGTGTACAAGTTAGTTTACCAGTGTTTTTTAAATAAAATTAGGGTTTAGCGTTTAAAACGGTGTAATAATGAAAAAAAATATTGAAAGTATGTTGTTCGCCGACCTTGCACAAATTATAGAGCAAGGTAAAAGCCAACTAGTAAAACAGGTAAATAGCACTATTACAATGGTATATTGGCAAGTTGGGTACAAAATAAATACACATATACTCGAAAACAAACGAGCTGTATATGGGAAAGAGGTTGTGGCGACAATTTCCAATCAATTATTGAGCAAGTATGGAAGCCAATTTGCAGAGAAAAATGTTAGAAGAATGATGCGTTTTGCAGAAGTTTTTTTTGATTTTGCAATTGTCGCACCACTGGTGCGACAATTGAGTTGGTCGCATTTTCTAATATTATTGCCATTAAAAACACAAGAAGCAAGGTTACATTATGCCCAAAAAGCGATAGAAGAAACTTGGGGTAAAAGAGAATTGCAATACCAAATTGAACGAAAAACTTATGAAAGAAATGAAATAGCCAGTTTGCAAGTTACTGATGAATTTTCGGAAATTCAAAACACATTTAAAGATCCTTACTTTCTTGATTTTTTAGGATTAAAAGATGGCTATTTGGAAAATGATTTAGAAAGCGCCATACTCAAAGAATTAGAAACGTTCATTTTAGAGCTTGGCAAAGGCTTCGCATTTGTTGAACGCCAAAAACGAATGATTTTAGACGGAAAGGATTTCTATCTAGATTTATTATTTTACCATAGAAAATTAAAACGATTGATTGCAGTAGAATTAAAGTTAGGAGAATTTAAACCTGCTTACAAAGGGCAAATGGAACTATATTTGAAATGGTTAGCTAAATACGAAAAACAAGAAGGCGAAAACTATCCGATAGGATTAATACTTTGTGCAGGCAAAAGCAATGAGCAAATAGAACTTTTAGAAATGCATAAAGATGGCATTATGGTAGCCGAATATTGGACCGAACTACCACAAAAAAAAGAACTAGAAGCAAAACTACATTCACTATTGTTAGAGGTTAAACAAAGATTAGAAAACAGAAAACAATTAGGAATATAAAAATAAATTTGAACCTAAATTACAACTTCAATAAAACCAATTGCAAAATTGCATAGAAATCAATATGCTACAAATTTTTTTTTAAATAGGGATAGCTAATTTTCAAATAAGATAACCAATAATTTAATAGCGTTAAAAATTTAGAAATTTTTAAACAATTCCTTCTTTTCACCCTTATGTCTCAACAAAACATACAAATACTCTCAAAATACATACCCCAAGCGGCTGCACCATTAATTGCAAAATGGATTAACGATTATAAATGCAATTTTAAAATAGCCAAAACTCGTAGCACAAAATTTGGCGATTATAGGCCGCCTCAGCGTGGCAATGGCCACAAAATATCGGTAAACTACAACCTTAATGTGTACGCTTTTTTGGTAACTACCGTACATGAGTTTGCCCATTTAAATACTTGGAACCAGCACCAAAACAAAGTATTGCCTCACGGCCAAGAGTGGAAGATTAATTTTAAAGCTATGATGCAACCGTTTTTTGAACTGGGGGTTTTTCCACCCGATTTACATAAAGTGATAGTTAATTATTTACAAAACCCAGCCGCATCTAGCTGTTCGGATTTAAGTTTATTTAAAGCCCTAAACCAACACAACTTAAATGCTCACCCAATTTTTACCGTAGAAAGTTTACCACTAAATGGTTTATTCGAATTTAAAACAGGCCGAGTTTTTAAAAAAATAGAACGGATTAGAAAACGCTACAAATGTGTTGAAGTAAAAACGGGTTTGGTGTATTTATTTAGCCCGCTGGCCGAAATTAAACCCATTTCGGCTTAATTTTTGGTATAAAAATCGTACAAAATCAAAAACTAAATTAAAAATATTTAATAGCCATATTTTACCCAGCATTTTTTTAAAAAATCTTTTATCTTATTTTCGGCTACATTGTTATTGGGGTTGTACAATTTTTTACCACTCAAAGTATCTGGAAAAAACTCTTGCTCAACAAAATTACCTTCATAAGCGTGGGCATATTTATAATCTGTACCATAACTTAGGTTTTTCATTAACTGGGTTGGTGCATTTCTTAAGTGTAGTGGCACAGGTAAATCTCCAGTTTCTTTTACCAATTGCTGTGCAGCGTTTATAGCTTGATAACTGCCATTACTTTTTACCGATGTAGCTAAATAAATTACCGTTTGCGAAAGTATAATTCTACTTTCGGGCCAACCAATAACATTAACTGCATTAAAACAAGTATTTGCCAAAAGTAAAGCATTGGGGTTGGCATTTCCAATATCTTCGGATGCTAAAATTAACAACCTACGAGCAATAAAACTGGGTTGTTCGCCACCTTCAATCATTCGGGCAAGCCAATAAACGGCCGCATTAGGGTCGCTACCACGTATAGATTTTATAAAGGCCGAAATAATATCGTAATGTTGTTCGCCAGTTTTATCGTACAATGCCATATTTTGTTGCACATTTGCCAGCACCATTTGGTTGGTTATTTCTATTTTTTGGCTGTTTGCCGAGTTTATAACCAGTTCAAAAGTATTTAAAAGTTTTCTACCATCGCCACCCGATAATCTCAACAATGCCTCAGTTTCTTTCAAAACGATAGTTTTTTGTTTTAGAAACTCATCATTTTTTATGGCTTGGTTTAGTAAATCTAATAACTCAGCTTCGCTTAATGCCTGCAAAACATACACTTGGCACCTAGATAATAATGCCGATATAACCTCGAACGAAGGATTTTCTGTAGTTGCACCAATTAAGGTTACCAAACCTTTTTCTACAGCTCCTAAAAGCGAATCTTGTTGAGATTTAGAAAACCTATGAATTTCATCAATAAACAAAATAGGTTGTATGCCCCCTTTTTTATAAACAAACGCTTTATCAATCACGTCTCGCACATCTTTTACTCCCGAGTTTATTGCACTTAACGAAAAAAAAGGACGATCCAATGTTTGAGATATTATAAAAGCCAGCGTAGTTTTACCTACTCCGGGTGGCCCCCAAAAAATCATACTGGGTAAATTTCCGCTCTCAATTGCATTATGCAAAACCGCCCCGTTGCCAACTAACTGCTGCTGGCCAATATAATTAGATAACAGCTTTGGGCGCATTCGTTCGGCTAAGGGAGTGGTTTTATAGTTGTGGGTCATTTTTTTAGTCGTAAGTTATTTTTAGTCGTAAGTCATTTTTTTATGTGTAGATAGCCTTTTTTTAGTCGTAAGTTATTTTTAGTCGTAAGTCATTTTTTTATGTGTAGATAGTCTTTTTTTAGTCGTAAGTTTTTAGTTGTAAGTTTTTAGTCGTAAGTTATTTTTTTAAGTGTAAATAGTCTTTTTTTAGCCGTAAGTCTTTTAGTCGTAAGTCATTTTTTTATGTGTAGATAGTTTTTTTAGTTGTAAGTCATTAAGTTGATAGTCATTTTATGATAGGTGTTTGATATTTGCAATAAAAATTCAATTAATAATTTACCAATCCATCAACTAAAAATCCTTAGTTGTGTAAAAGCCAAACATCATAAACTCCAAAATTAATACAAATAACAAACCAAATTATATTTTAATAAATACTTAGCCAAACATCAAAATGCGTTCACATTAAAATTACATTTAATTTAAAGTATATTAATGCGAGTTAATTTTTTTTTGAAAATTTTAATTTTACTTTTATAGATGCGAAAAAATAAGTTTTTACTGATTTTAATATTACCAAATGTAATTTTATTGGCCTCATGGGGATTTTTTGCCCATCAAAAAATTAATAGATTGGCGGTTTTTACGCTTCCTAATAATTTAATAAGTTTTTACAAAAGCAATATAAATTACATTAGCGAACACGCCGTAGATCCGGATAAAAGAAGATACGCCGATTCGTTAGAAGCACCACGCCATTATTTAGATGCCGACCATTACGGCAAACACCCTTTTGATAGCATTCCTAAAAAATGGAATGACGCGGTTAAAAAATATTCGGAAGATACGTTAAACGCTTATGGTATTGTGCCTTGGCAAATACAACGCACTTACTTTAAATTAGTTAAAGCTTTTACCCTTCGCGATTCGGCTTTAATTTTAAAACACTCGGCCGATTTAGGCCATTATATTGGCGATGCACATGTACCTTTACATACAACCGAAAACTACAATGGCCAACAAACCAACCAAGTAGGCATACACGCTTTTTGGGAAAGTAGGTTGCCCGAACTTTTTTCGGAAGAGTATGATTTTTTTGTTGGAAAAGCAAAATATATTGATAACCCCTTAAACGAAGCTTGGAAAATTGTTGAAAATACTTACACTAAATTAGACTCTACACTATTGCTAGAAAAAAACTTAAGCAAAAACTTTGCAACCGATAGAAAATATACTTTTAGCGAAAGAAATAACAAAGTAATTAAAGAATACTCGGTTGATTATTCTACAGCGTACCACAATGCACTTAATGGTATGGTTGAAAAACAAATGCGTAGTGCAATTTTAGAAATTGGTAGCTTTTGGTATTCGGCTTGGGTTGATGCTGGCCAACCCGATATGAAAAATTTAATTTACAATGGCCAAACCCCTACCGAAAAGAAAGCCATTGAAGAAGAAGAAAAACAATATTTAAAAGGTAGGGTAATGGGGCGGCCAGAAAATTAGTTAAATACTTGATTTAGTTTTAAATGCAGCAATTATTGCGGGTAGTGTGGTTAAAATAATAATTACTATAATTAGTTCGGTAAAGTAATGCTTTACGGCTGGTATATTACCAATTAAATAACCCATAAATAAAAAACTGATTATCCAAGCTAAGCCGCCCACTATGTTAAAATAGGTAAACCTGCCAAAAGGCATTTTTCCTATACCAGCTACAAAAGGGGCAACGGTTCTAAAAATGGGCATAAAGCGACTAAAAATTATTGCTTTACCACCGTGTTTTGTAAAAAAAATATTTGTTTTTTCGTAATATTCTAACTTAAGTATTTTATTACCAGCTTTAAATACTTTTGCACCAAAAAAGCTACCCAAAAAGTAATTGGTGGTGTTGCCCAATATAGCAGCAATGCACAATAAAAGGGTAAGATAATAAATATTTAAACCAGTATTTCCTGTTGCAATTATTGCCCCTGCGGCAAATAAAAGCGAGTCGCCAGGAAGAAAAGGGGTAATTACAAAACCTGTTTCGGCATAAATAATCAGAAATAAAATAAGGTAAGTCCAAACTTTATAATCGCTAATTATTTGGCTTAAATGAATATCAATATGAAGAATAAAATCAAGAATGTTTTTTAAAATTTCCACAGGTTGTATTTTTTACAAAAGTATAAATATTTACTTAATGGTATTATTTTAATTTAGTTTTTATGGGTAGCTAATCAAATTCTTTGTTTGTTACACCATATCATCAATATCTATAATATATTTGTTTTGTATCAGAAAATCAAATAATGGTTTAGCCTCGGCAGATACTTGCATATTTTTAGTGGTTACCGTTTCTCCATTTTCAATATCAGTATATGGGTAAGTTAAAAGTTTTACGTTTTTGCTAAACAAATCGCTAATATAGGCTAAAAGTTGGTTGGTATAGTTTGGGCCATAGTTTTCGTTTTCAAAAATGTGCTTTAAATTGGCTATGCTAGTAGTTATGCCTACGCTTTGGGGTTTGCATAACGACAAATATTTTGCCAATTTATTGTTGCGTGTAAAATTTGATATAATAACTGCATAACCTTCATCAATAATTTGGGCGGCTTGTTTGGCAATGCGTTCTAAAAAATCTTGGTCGTTACTATCGGCATTTTGCATTAAATCGTTTAGCGTAAGTTCGGCCATTGCAATAAGTTCATGGTCGTAAATATGCATGTGCGTTTTGTAGTGGCTAATTGCCGATTTAAAATGTGTAAAATTTGGTAACGACTTTTGATTAAATCTTGTTCGCAAAATTATAACGTGTTTTTTATACATTAAGTCTTTGGCTTGCTCGGCTTCGTGGGCTTTTATAAAAATAGTTGCGCTTGAAAATCCTTTTTGTATTAGATACAAATTCACTAAAATTTCATCAATGTTTTCGAAAGCTGGACCTTTAACATCAATTAAATCAATCTCAACCGAGCCTTGGTTTAGGTTATCGGCCAGCGACTCTATCATTAACTTAGGGTTTGCGTAATGATAAAATGCGGCATATACCAAGTTTACACCCAACATACCTAAAACATTTTGTTGCAAGGCTGCGTCGCTATCTAACAAGCGTACATGAAATATAATTTCGCTTGGTAAGCCAATGGGCGATAGTTGAAACTTTATTCCTAGCCAGCCGTGTGGGTCGTTAGTTTTGCTGTAATTTAAAGTAGTTACGGTATCCGCGAAAGCAAAATATGTTTTTTCCTCGTATTTTACACCTGTTAATCTATCGCAAAGCAGTTGATACTCGTGATCTAACATTTTTTGTAACCGAGATTTTGATACGTACCTTCCCGATTCTTCAGGCCCATAAATCTCGTTACTAAACGTCATATCGTAAGCCGACATTGTTTTTGCAATAGTGCCCGATGCTGCCCCAGCAGTAAAAAAGTTACGAGCTACTTCTTGGCCTGCACCAATTTCGGCAAAGGTGCCGTAAATTTTATCGTCGAGGTTTATTTTAAGTGCTTTACGGCGGGTATCAATTGTTTCGATTAACATGTTGTAAAATTAGTTTTATACGCTTTTAAAAGAAATAAGTTTTCTAACTTTAGCATAATCCCTAAAAAATCTTCCCAGCATTTAATATCCCGTTAGGATCAAAAACTTGCTTTATACCACGCATTAAATTTAAGTGAATATCGCTATATTTTAAATGCATAAATTCTTTTTGCACCAAACCTATGCCGTGTTCGCCCGATATGGTACCGCCTAATGCTACCGTTAGTTCAAAAATTTCGGCAATGCCATCTTTTAATTTGTGTTGCCAATCGTAATCGCTCATGCTTTCTTTTATAATGTTAATGTGCAAATTACCATCGCCAGCATGGCCGTAACAAATAGAACTAAAACCGTATTTATGGCCTATTGCTTTTATACCATTTATTAATTCGGGAAGTTGTGCCCGCGGTACCACCGTATCTTCTTCTTTATAAACCGAGTTTGATTTTACCGAAAACGCCATTGTGCGGCGCATACGCCAAAGTTCGTCTTTTTGGGCTGCAGTGTCAGCAAAAAGTACGTTCAGGGTATTAAATTCTTCAAAAACGTTATTAATTGTTTCGCAATCGGTGTATAAAACATCCATATTAGTACCATCAACTTCTACCAGTAAAAAGGCTTGTTCGGCATCTTGTAAAGTAAAATTAATGGCATCGTATTTTACAACCCACTCTACGCCTTTACGCTCCATAAACTCTACTGCCGATGGGGTAATACCAGCCCTAAAAATTGCAGATACGGCAGCACAAGCTGCTTCGTTAGTGGCAAACGATGCCAACATTAAAACTTGGTGAGTAGGTTTGGCAATTAGTTTCAAAACTATTTTGGTAATTACAGCCAAAGTGCCTTCGCTACCTATCATTAATTGGGTTAGGTTATACCCTGATGCGTATTTAAGCGTATTTGCTCCTGTCCAAATTATATCGCCGGAGGGCAAGACAACTTCCATATTTAACGCATACTCGCGAATAGTGCCGTATTTTACCACCCGTGGCCCACCAGCACCGTGGCCCATGTTGCCTCCTATAAAACAGCTCCCTTTGCTTGATGGATCTACTGGGTAAAGCAACCCTTTTGCATCTACGGCATCCATAAATATTTGGGTTATAACCCCTGGTTCAACGGTGGCTTGTAGGTTTTGTTCGTCTATTTCAATAATTTTATTCAGTTTTTCGAGGCTTATAACCACCCCTGCGTGTATAGGTAATGCACCACCACTTAAACCTGTACCGCCACCACGTGGGGTAACGGCAATTTGGTTAGCATTACAATATTTTAGCAAAGCCGATACCTGTTGGGTGCTAATAGGTTTAACAACCACATCGGGATAAAATTTTAAATCTTCGGTTTCATCGTGGCTATATTTTTCGATATTTTCTTCATCGGTAAAAACTAAGTCTTGGCCAACAAGCGCAATTATATCGTTAACAATTTGTGCAGTAACGGGGGTAAATTTCATCTATTTATGATAATTTATAGCCACAAAAGCATTTGCTATTTGTGCATTAATGGGTGGGTTTAGTTTTTTAATTTTTATTTTGATGCTCCTTAAAAAGGGATAAATAAGAAGCGTTTGGTCTAAAATATTTTGAGCTACTGTTTCTAACAAATCCGTTTTATGTGCAAACTCATTTTTTAAAATAGTGTATAAATGGGTATAGTTAATGGTATCATCTAAATTTTGGGTATCATGTTGTTTGTTGTTTTTAAAAGCTACCTCAAAATCTACCTCAAAATTATTACCCAATATTTTTTCTTCGGGGTGTACCCCAATTGCAGCATTAAACTGTACACCTTCTAAACCTACGGTTCGTATTGCTTTGCTCATTGTTTTTTAAATTGAATTAACTAATGTAGTTTTGATTACAAATTTATATATATTAAACATATAATTTACTCGTATAAAACAAGAGTAAATAAATACAATTTTTTTGCATAAAAATTTGATTATTATACAATTGTATATTGTCCGCTCAAAAAATTACAAAAAAGGATTAATAATTTTAAGTTGTTCGTTAACTAATAGTTGGTGGTGCATATCTTCGGTATATAAAACTTCGCAACCAGCTTCTAATGCCGATGCTACAACAATAGCATCAAAAAGCTGAAAATCATATTTCTTAATTAGATTAAAACTATTATAATATATGGCTTCCGAATTTGAGTAAAATTTACAAGTTTCTAAAATTTGAGTAACCAAGTATTCACAAGAAGATTTCTTAATTTTCCACTTACTGTAACAAAACATTAATAAATTCACTCAAATTTAGTGAACTTATGTACGGGTTTTGGTCAATAATCTCTATTGCTATTTTTTGTTTTCGTACGTCAGTTTCATCTAAACTGTACAACAAAATATTAGTGTCAATTGCTGATGAATTAAGGGTAATCATTAGCTTGTACCCTATTAAATTTATAGCCTCCTGTGTTTAAAGTAAAACCTTTAATTTTATCAGCGAAGCTTGTTTTTTTTGAACTATTAATTACAGATTTTGTTTTTTCAACTTCAAAAGCTAAAATTTCTATATTCTTACCTCTAAGTTCAATAGGAATAGTAATTTCGTAAGTAGGTGTATTTACCGTTGTTATTTCTCGATACATAATTTTACGTTTTTATATTACGAAGGTATTAAAAATGAAAGACACATTTTAAACTTTTTAAATTAATCATCCAACGCTTTGTAGTTATTTTCTCATTAATAACATCCGAAATTTCTAAGCCACTTTTAAACAGCAAATTTTTATTAAATAAATTTTGCGTATCACATTTTATTGAATTAATATCTACCTCCTATACAATTTATCAAACTTCCTTTTCTACCAGATAATTGTTTCGTGTGCTAGAGTTTCTACTTACCAACTCTGCCACAAAGCCCGTTAAAAATAATTGCGAACCTAAAATTACAGCTACTAGGGCAATGTAAAACAAAGGTTGCGATGTTATTTCTCGTTGGTAATGTGTTCCTACTGCAATGTGGTAAAGCTTCTCGCCTATTATCCATAAGGCTAAAATAGTACCAGTAAAAAAACTAATTACCCCCATAGTACCAAAAAAGTGCATTGGCCGTTTTCCAAATTTGCCCACAAAAAATATAGAAAGTAAATCTAAAAAGCCGTTTATAAATCTGCTGAAACCAAATTTAGTAACCCCATATTTTCTGGCTCGGTGTTCTACAACTTGCTCTTCTATTTTTGTAAACCCTGCCCATTTGGCTAAAACGGGTATGTAACGATGCATTTCGCCATAAACTTCTATGTTTTTTACTACATCTTTGTGGTAGGCTTTTAAGCCGCAGTTAAAATCATGCAAGTTATTTATGCCCGACATGCTACGAGTAGCTGCGTTAAAAAATTTGGTAGGTATGGTTTTAGAAAGTGGGTCGAAACGCTTTTTTTTCCAGCCCGATATAAGGTCTAATTTCTCTTCCATTATGCGACGGTACAATTCTGGAATTTCATCTGGTGAATCTTGCAAATCGGCATCCATAGTAACAACCACTTCGCCATGGGCAGCTGCAAAACCTACATTTAACGCTGCCGATTTTCCGTAATTTCGTCTAAATTTTATGCCTTTTATAGCCGAATGTGTTGTTTTTAATTCCTCGATTTTTTGCCACGAACCATCGTTACTTCCATCGTCAATTAAAATAATTTCGTAAGCAAATTTATTTGTTTGCATCACGTTTCTTATCCAATCGGTTAGTTCGGGTAACGATTCTACTTCGTTAAATAAAGGAATTACTATTGATATATTCATAAATTAAATAGGTACTAAAATTCGCTTTTTGCTTCTTCTTGGATGGTTTTAAACATAGGTGGATTTTTTTTAAAGATTGCAGCAAAAATTAACGACATTACAAAACCTACTAAAATACTTATGGCTAATGATTTAACAAAATCCATTATGCTGGGGTTATATTGAGACTGAAATTGTTTTTCAACATCTTTAATAGCTTTTTCAATTAAATCTTCACTCATTCCCATTTTTTCGTACATAGTAGTTGCGCTATCGGTTATTATAACAATTATTTTATCGTAAGCGCCAGGTTCTATAAACTTATAAAACAAGCTTGTAAACACCAACGATACCGTGTTTGCTACTAATGCCATGGTAAAAATAGTCTTTAAAGCAATTTTAAAAGGCCAATATTGACCCACTTTTTTCTTTAGATCTAGTGTAAAAAGAACATAAATTAAAATATTTAGCACCATTAATATTCCCGAAAAATACATTTTACCAAATAACTCGGGCATACTATAATACACAATAATTTGAATGGCAATGTTGATACACGCAATAAACAAACCGTTTATTGCAGCAATTTTATTCATATTTTCCATTTGGTTTATTTATCTAGCATTGTTATAACTAACTAACAAATCTAATATTGCGCCATCAAATGGTGCATCTTCGCTTAAATCCATAAATTTGGTAACGGTTTCTTTATCAGGATTTGGGTCTAAAAAGAAAGCCATTACTGGGTAAAAAAGTTCTTTCATATCCGATTCTTCCGATAAGTTTTTAGATACTTTAGCAATTTCTTCTAAACCACTTTCCATTAAAATTTGGTTGGCAATAATATCTTCATAAATGCGGTGTTCGTCTTGAAACTCGTCTTCCTCAACCAATAAAAACTCTTTTAAATAATCGTCTAAACTAGGTTCAATTTCCTCGTCTTCGCACTCTTTAAGGTATAAAAGTAGGTTTAAAAGTTCGGTGCCACGGTCTATAGTTTCTTCTTCAATAGCTTCCCACTGTGCCGATTCTAAGTAATCTTCATCCAGTTTTTGAGCATCCTCTGAGAAAAAATTAATTAATAATAAATCGAAAGTAATTTCACGCAGAGCATCTAAATCGGGTTCATTATCAAAAATTTCGTCTAATTTATCCACCTTGGTCATAAAATCATAATCGGCCGAGAATAATTTTTCTAAGCTTTTTAAGCCTTGTTCGCCATTTACGTTTTCTTCTTTAGCAAACGTATTAAATGCTGCTTTAAGTGATGCTGCTACTTTAGTATTCATAGTTTTAGTTTTTTAGATGGAATTTATTTGATTTTAAACTTTAGACTTTTTGACCTTAATTATTTTTGATTGCAATAGATTTTACATTCTTATTTCTAAAACAAATTAATACACGTTTCCATATTATATTACAGTTGTCCCAAATGTTAGGACAACTCAATACCTTTTTCATAAAGCGATTCAAACCGTTACAATTTGTAACACTTTCAATTACGTTTACCCTTCCCAAACTAACCCATTGTTCACACACAGCCAAACTCTCCCTTTCATTATTTCACCTAAAAATGGCGAGTTGCTTGATTTCGAAAAATTATTTTCGTTATTATATTCCCATTCGGTAGCCATATCAAACAATACCACATTTGCTTTTTGGCTTTCGCCGATGCTTTGCAACGGTAAACCTAAAATTTTACGAGGATTTATAGCCATTTTTTCTACAATTTGCCAAACCGATAAACCTGCTTTTATAGCCAATTGCAAGGCAGTTTGCAAACCCAGCATACCATAAGCAGCGGTTTCAAATTCTACTTGTTTAAGCTCAATTTCTTGTGGAGTATGTTGACTTACAATAGCATCAATAGTATTATCTTTAACGCCCTCAATTAAAGCATCTACATCTTTTCTTGTACGTAAGGGTGGTTTTAATTTGTAATTACTATCAAAATCGCTTAAAATATCGTCGGTTAAAACTAAGTGATGTGCAGCAACATCGCAAGTAATTGATAAGCCTTTTTGCTTTGCTTTTTTTATTAACTCAACCGAGTGTGCAGTGCTTATGGTACTAAAATGAATTTTGCTATCGGTATATTGGGTTAAATAAATATCACGGTTTACCATTAGTTCTTCGGCTAAGTTGGGTACGCCTTTCATCCCCAAAAGGGTACTGGTTATACCTTCATTAATTTTAGCACCAGCGGCAAGCTGTTTATCTTCGGCTAAAGCCATAATTAAACCATCAAACCCTTTTGCATATAACAAAGCTCTTTCCATTAAGCCGGCATCTTGTACAGGCATATCGCCATCGCTAAAAGCAATAGCACCAGCTTGTTGCATATCGTACATTTCGGCCAAATGTTGCCCTTCACGCTTTTGCGATACAGTACCTATTGGATACATATCTACCAAATTGCCTTTGGCTCGGTTTATTAAATATTTTACTTGTGCTTTGGCATCAACCGGGGGCAAAGTGTTTGGCATTAAGGCTAAACCAGTAAATCCTCCCGCCATAGCGGCTTTGCTACCAGTTTCAAAATCTTCTTTGTTTTCTAAACCTAACTCGCCTAAGTTGGCGTTTAAATCAAAAAAACCTACAGAAAGGTATTTACCTTCTCCGTTAATTTTTTTTGAATCAACGTTTATGGAGGTAGCTATTTTTTGTATCACATCATTTACAATTAAAACATCGGCAATTTTACCGTTAAACGGCGAGCTTGGGTCTATAATGGTGCTGCCCTGTATTAAAATATTCATAACGTTGTTTGCTTTAATTGCCTTTGGTTAAAAAACCTAACTAACAAAATTTCGATACCTAAAAATGTTAAAACCAAAATTAGGCATAGTTTCCATAAATTGGTGCCTAAAGTCAATTGTTTTATTTGTGGTTTTATACTTGCTTGGTTATCGGTTAAAATATTAGGTTTTGTGTTTTTAAATATCTGTTGTAAGTTGCTTTCATAGTAATAGCGCATATCCGATTCTTTACGGTTATAATTAAAAGCAATTGTTGCCAAAATCGAATCGGCTTGTGTTATGTTGTAAAAAGCTGGTAGTTTTATTTGGTCGGCAAAAAAAAGTTGAGTTCCTATTGGGCTTTGCCTAAGTTCGGGTATAATTTCGGTAGTCTTGTTACTTATTTTAAGCACATTATCGCCCATTAAGCCTTTTATCGGCAGTATAACACTATTTTCTTCTCCAATAGTTTCGAATAGCTTTTGTGCACTAAACCCTGATAAAGCCATTTTAAACAAAATGGGTAAAAATAAAGCGTGATTAGTAAAGTTAGAAAACTCATTCTCAAGTGGTAATGCCAACACATAAACTTTACCTTTTTTTATTTTATATACAGAAAGTAGATTTTTACCGGCTCCACCCGATAACAAAGTTTGACGAGTAGTTTGCGTTAAATTACTCATCTCTAAATATTTTTGAGTGTTTGGTAAATCTATATTTTTAGGTAATTGTTCAAAAACGTTATCAAAAAATGGGTGTTGGATATTAATTTTATCGGCGTTAAGCGGCTGACTGTTTACATTTATGGGATAATCAGTAGGTAGAGTTTTTAAAAAGTTTTGGTAGCTAATTAAATCCGCCCCGAGCGGTATAAAAACCGTTAACGAGCCTCCATTATTTACATATTCCTTTAGTTGTTGGGCTAAGCCGCTAGCAATATTATTTAAATTACTTAAAATTATAAGCTGGTAATTTTGCAAATCACCATAATTTATTTTGCTTTCGTTGGCATTGGTTAGGCTAAAAAAAGCATCGGTTTGGTAAGCGGCACTAATGTATTTATTGGGCGTATTGTTGTAAATTTGCAGTATGTTGGTTTGTTTTTTTACCTCGAAACTTAGCAAAAGGCTATCATCAAAAACTATTGGGTAATCTTTAATACTTACCAAAACTTGTTGCCAACCAGCATTCAAACCCGAAAAAGACAAGGTATCGTTAGCGTTTTGCCTTGCGGCGATGCTGGTATTGCCCATAGCTTTTTGTTGCCCATTTATTATAAGTTTTATGGGTATGTTTTGTGCAGCTACATCTGAATGATTTTTTAAACGAACCACTAATTTTTCTTGCCCACCAGGTTGATGAATAGGAGATAAAAAGTATGCCGAATCTATAGATACATTAGCAACAATATTGGCTTTTATGGGTATCAAATTTACTTTTATAGCCGCGTTTACGGTAATGTTTGGCTTTTGTTTTTGATGTTGAAAATCGCTGAGTAGGTAAACAATTTTATTGCAGTTTGCCTCGGGTAATAATAAGCTGCTTTGGCGATTTAAGATGGTTTGAAAATCTCTGTTAAAAGGGCCAATTTTAACAGAATTTAAAGCTTCTAAAAACTCGGGTTTTAATAAAAGCCTTTGATGTTGGCCATTAAAATTATTTGTTAATAGCTGAAATCGGGTGTTTAAATCGTAGCTTTCGGTAATTTGTTTGGCTCGCCGTTTTGCTTCATCTAGCAAAGTTCCTTCGGTGTTTATAGCCTCCATAGAAAAAGAATTATCTATGTAAATGCTTACGCAATTGCGGTTTAACTTGTCGCTTTCGTTATTGTTGCTCCAGTAAGGTTGTGCAAAAGCCATTACCAGAAAAAATATAGCTAACATACGTGTAGCTAAAATCAATAAATTTTTAAGCTTTTTGCTATGTGCGGTTTGTTGCTGTATGTTTTGCAAAAACCTAACGTTAGTAAAGTAAACTTTCTTAAATTTCCGAAAATTAAATAAATGTATTATCACCGGTATGGCGAGTGCAAACAAAGCGAACAAAAAGTTTGGCGAGAGAAACTTCATTTAGCTGTAAATGTAATAAAATTAGTTTGGCTAATGCTTAACAAAATGTGAGCTAGTTTTAAATACTCTTAAATTTTTAAAGCTGATTTTAACTAATAAAAAAAGATTAAATTGATGCTGTAAAATAAACTGTGTCAAAGTTTAAACAATGATAAACAAAAACAAGAGCTTCTATTACAATTTATTAAAGAAAAAAACCTTAAATCAATAACATATTCTAATTTAATAATACTTAAAATTACAATACATTCTATGAAAAAAATTTGAACATAATTATTAGTTTTGGTGGCCTTTTTTGCAAACATAAAGCAAGGTCAAGAAATCATTAAGGGGGACAAAACTTATATAGACCATATCCGTTTTAACAAAGACCCTAAAACCCCCTAAATAATTAGAAACCTGAGTTCGATTATTAAACTAAAGTGTAATTTTCTATAAATCAACACTATTTAAGATTTTAAAGCGTTATTCGTTGCCGAATACTTGTAAGAGAAGAATAGCTACAGATTGTTAGCCGAGAATCCTGGAATTTATTTTAGTGCCACACATCCTTGGGTTGTAAATTTTAGACGAGAGCCCGAAAAAAAATGAATATATATTTGGAAGCACTAGAGTGCTACCCGTACTTCAAAATTACAGGGATGTAAGTTAACTTAAAGAAGAATTTGTATAGAAAGGATTTTAAGTTTTGCTTTGCGTAATCCATTTTGCGTTGTCAAGCTCCACAGCCAAGTTGGGCTACATCTGTTTCAATATGATGTTTTCTGCTTCCAGCTCGTTAATTCCATTTCTACTCATTGGCTTCTCATAATTCTCAATAAAGATGAAGCCACTTGTAAACAGACACTTTACTTATACTATGTTCAAGGGCAATTTCTTTAGCACTTTTAAATTTTGAAACTCTATGAAAATGCAGGCAATGTGAACAGCACTAAATTGATTTTTTTTATTTTTTACATATTTTAAAGTATTAACCCACATTGCGCAGCCACATTTTGTTTTGTAAAATAATTGTAAAAAAGTGTTATTTTTTTATAAAAAACCTCAAAATTCTACCGCCTATATTTGAATGCCTTGTGGGGGAGTGCGTGTTCGAAAAATTTATTCGATTGTAGAGGGCTGAAAACGATTTGTAGTACATTTTCGGTATTTTTCTGTAAGCCAGCTTTTTGTAGTATTGCGATCTATGTATTTTAAAATGAGTTGCCGTACAAATATTGCAACAGGTGGTTTTGAGGGATATTACCGCTTAGTTGAAAGCTATTGAGATAAAGATGGTAAGGTTTCTCATCGTACGATATTGAACATAGGCTTTATTGAAGACGCCCTTGAAGCAACGCAATTGAACAAAATAGCCCGCATACTTACAGATAGATACGAAAAAAAAGCATCATTATTTGCCCAAGAAGATTCCTTAGTTAATAAATGGGTAGATGTGTTTTGGGCTAAAATAGTTATTGGCGGTAAACTTGATATCACAGTTTATGATAAAACCAATCGTTTTATTGATGTAGATACGGTTAAACATACCAATGTTAGAGAAATTGGTGCCGAATGGATGTGTTACAATATTTGGCAAGAATTAGAAATAGATAAATTATTAGAAGAAAACGAGTTTACGGAGTTAGAAATACAATTGGCACAAAGCCAGATAATTAGTAGGGCCCTCTATCCCAAATCAGAGCTTGCAACAGCCAGATGGATAAATGAAAACTCTGCCGTAAGCGAGCTTACAGGCTACCCATTAGAAAAAATGAACAAGGATAGGCTGTATAAAAGTGCCTTGAAATTACATACTATCAAAGATAAATTAGAACAACATTTATCTATCAAAACAAATGAACTGTTTGATATACAGGATAAGATTGTATTGTACGACCTTACTAATACCTATTTTGAAGGAGAAAAACGCAACAGTACACTTGCGAAATTTGGCCGCAGTAAAGAAAAACGTAGCGATGCCAAATTGGTGGTGTTGGCATTGGTGGTAAACATTTATGGGTTTATAAAATATTCGGCTATACACGAAGGTAATTTTTCGGATAGTGCAGGTTTAGAAAAAGTTTTAGACGATTTGAATACCGTAACTGGTAATATTAACCCTTTAATTGTACTGGATGCAGGCATAGCAACCGAAGCTAATTTAAAGCTAATTGCACAAAAAGGTTGCGATTATTTATGTGTATCAAGAACTAAATTAAAAGATTATGCTTTCGATACCAATCGCTTAACGGTAATATTAGAGACAAAATCAAAGAAAGAGGTTATCTTAAAAAAGATTATATCCCCTAAACACACCGATTATTTTTTAGAAATAACAAGTGCTGCAAAAGCCTTGAAAGAACAGGGAATGAAAACACAATTTGAAACCAGATTTGAAGCAGAATTAGAAAAAATAAGTATTGCATTAGCTAAAAAAAGTGGCACAAAATCATTAGATAAAGTACATCAACGCATTGGCAGAGCTAAACAAAAGTATCCATCTATACAACAAAAATATATCATAACGGTAAGCGCAGACACAGATAATAAAAACGCAATCGCATTAAGCTGGCAAAAAGACCCAGACAAAGAAATAGCCTCAATAGATAACCTAGGTAAATACTTTATTAGAACAAGTTTAGACCTAAAGGAGGAGGTGCGGGTTTGGAATGTGTATAACACGATAAGAGAAATAGAAAACACGTTTAGAACCCTCAAAACCGATTTGGACCTAAGGCCTATTTTTCATAAAAAAGATGCCTCCACAATAGCTCATCTTCATTTGGGTTTGTTGGCTTATTGGCTAGTAAATACCATAAGATGCACCCTAAAAGCTAAGGGAATACATCACAATTGGCAAGAAATAGTAA
>JAYULE010000167.1:0-32285 GCA_043763845.1 Sphingobacteriales bacterium | reverse complement strand
TCGTAAAAATATAAACCTGGCACAGCGTAATTTGATTGTGGCTCTAACGGTTTTTCTTCCAGCGAAATGGCTTTATGGTTTTCGTCAAACGCTACTACGCCATAACGCTCTGGGTCGGCAACGGGATATGCAAAAATTGCTGCGCCATCTAAATCGTTAAAACTTTGTATCAATTTACTAAAGCCCGAGCCATAAAAAATATTATCGCCTAAAACTAGAGCAACTTTATCTTGGCCAACAAATTTTTCGCCAATTAAAAATGCTTGTGCAAGGCCATTTGGTATTTCTTGTATAGCATACTCAAATCTGCAACCTAGCTCAGCACCGTCGCCCAAAAGGCGTTTAAAGCCTTCATTATCTTCGGCAGTGGTAATAATTAACACTTCTTTTATACCTGCCAACATTAATACCGATAGCGGATAATATATCATTGGCTTATCGTAAATGGGCATTAATTGCTTACTAATTGCCTTGGTTATAGGGTATAGGCGTGTGCCCGAACCCCCTGCTAAAATAATTCCTTTCATGGTATTTTATAAATTATTAAGGTTGTTAATGCATTTAATTAAACTATCTCGCCAATAAGGTATTTCAAGTTCAAACGTATTTTTAATTTTCGATTTATCCATTACCGAAAACAAAGGGCGGGTGGCTTTGGTAAAATATTCGGCTGTACGAATAGGTAAAACTTTTACCGTTGTTTTAGAAATATCAAATATACCTTTTGCAAAATCGTACCACGATGTTACCCCTTCGTTGCTGTAATGGTAAATGCCGTAATTTTCTTTTTGAGATGCAATGATGGCTAATATGGCATCGGCTAAATCAATAGCGTAAGTGGGTGTGCCTATTTGGTCGACTATTATTTTAAGTTCATCACGGTCGGCACCTAGTTTTAGCATTGTTTTTACAAAATTATTGCCATACTCTGAGTATAGCCAGCTGGTGCGGATGATAAAGTATTGAGGTAAAATAGCTACAATATCTTGCTCTCCTTCTAATTTGGTAATGCCGTAAATATTTATGGGTTGAGCTATATCTGTTTCAACCAATAAGTTGGGATGGTTGCCTTCAAAAACGAAATCGGTAGATACGTGTACCAAAGTAGCACCAAAATCTTTGCATAATTGCGCCAAGTTTTTAGCCCCTGTTTTGTTTATTTTCCGAGCCATTTCTACATCTTCTTCGGCCTTATCAACAGCGGTGTAAGCTGCACAATTTATAACGTAAGCGGGTTGGTAGGTTTCAAAAACGGTTTGTAGTTTTTGTAGGTCTAAAATATTTGCTTCTTCTTCGGGCAAAAAAATTATGTTTTTAATTTCCTTTTGGGATGCTACTTTTTGCAAACAAGTGCCCAATTGCCCCGATGCGCCAAATACAAGTGTGTTTTTCATTTTTCTTTTTTTTTGCCGTTGGCTAAAGCCAGCGGGAATTGATTAAAGGGTGTTTAAACGTAATAATTATTTTCAAATTCTTCACTTTGTTCCGAAAATAAGACTCTTCACTTCGCTCTGAGTGACAGGCACTGCGTTCAGAGTGACAAGCACTGCGTTCAGAGTGACAGGCACTTCGTTCAGTATCACAAATTAAAACCCAAAATCTCCTACGTCTTTTAAAAAAGGTAAAACCTTATCTTTATTCGATACCAATAATTCATCAAATGGTAATCCCCAATTAATATTTAAATCTGTATCGGCATAATGCAAACCACTCTCGGCAGCTTTGTTATAAACATTATCGCACTTGTAAGCAAAAACAGCGTCATTGCTTAATACTACAAAACCATGGGCAAAACCCCTTGGTACAAAAAATTGTTTATGGTTTTTGTCGTTTAAAAGTACGCTGTGGTATTGGCCATAAGTTGGGGATGTTTTGCGTAAATCTACTGCTACATCCAACACTTCGCCTTGGGTAACACGTACTAATTTAGCTTGTGCTGCTTCTCCTTTTTGTAGGTGTAAACCACGGCAAACGCCTTTTGTAGAAAACGATTGATTGTCTTGAACAAAATTAACTGGGTAACCTAAAACATCGTTAAATGATTTTGTATTATACGATTCGAAAAAATAACCTCTATCGTCGGTAAAAATGCGTGGAGTAATTTCTATACAGCCTGCCAATGGGGTTTCTATAATTGTCATTATTATTGGTTGTATTGCTTATCGTAATAGGTGGCGTATGCACCACTGGTAACATTATTTAGCCAGGTTTGGTTGGCCAAAAACCAATCTATAGTTGCCGAAAGGCCTTCTTCGAATGTTACCGAGGGACTCCAACCTAATTCCTTATTTAATTTGCTGGCATCAATGGCGTAGCGTAAATCGTGACCTGGGCGGTCTTTTACATAGGTAATTAATTGTTTACTTGTACCAATTTCTCGACCAAGTTTTTCATCCATTTGTTGGCAAAGTAAATGTACCAAATCTATATTTTGCCATTCGTTAAAACCGCCAATATTATAAGTATCGCCAATTTTACCTTTATGAAAAATAAGGTCGATGGCTCGGGCATGGTCTATTACATACAGCCAATCTCTGGTGTATTTTCCATCGCCGTAAACAGGTAATGGTTTGTTGTTAATGATGTTGTGTATCATCAACGGAATTAATTTTTCGGGGAAATGGTAAGGGCCGTAATTGTTAGAGCAATTAGAAATTATAACTTGTAAGCCGTAAGTATCGTGGTATGAACGTACAAAATGATCGGACGATGCTTTACTTGCACTGTATGGCGAATGCGGATCGTAGCTGGTAGTTTCGGTAAATAAACCTTCGGCACCTAAACTGCCATATACTTCATCGGTAGATACGTGGTAAAATAAATGGTTTTGGTAATTGCCCTTCCAGTATTTTTTTGCAGCTTCTAGCAAAATTACAGTGCCTATTACATTTGTATAAACAAAATCTAAGGGGTTGGTTATTGACCTATCAACGTGAGACTCGGCCGCTAAATGTATTACTTCGGTTATTTGGTATTTTTCAAAAACGTTGTTTATAGCCGAAGCATTGGTAATATCGGCCTTTTCGAAAACGTAGTTGGTTGCGTTTTCTATGGAAGTTAAATTCTCAAGGTTGCCTGCGTAAGTTAATGCATCTAAATTGATGATTCTATAATTAGGGTATTTGTTTACCATTTGGCGTACCACCTCGGAACCTATAAAGCCGGCACCCCCTGTAACAAGAATTGTTTTTAACATAATAACCAAAAGTATGTTATTTAAATTATTATAAAATAAATTTTATATTAATAAAAAAAACCACTCAGTAACAAAAATTTTTAAATGCTAATTATTTTTAGTCATAAAATCGGCGTAAGCCAATGCTATACCCACTTTTAAAGGAGTGGAAAATTGCCAGCCTAAATTTGTTAATTTGCTTACATCCATAAGTTTACGTGGTGTACCGTCGGGTTTACTGGTATCAAAATTAATGTCGCCTGTAAAACCAACAATTTGTTTAACCAAAAGCGCTAAATCTTTTATAGAAACATCGGTACCGGTGCCAATATTTACCAAGCCAGCTTCGTTATAATTTTGCATTAAATAAAAGCAAGCTTCGGCCAAATCATCGGCAAATAAAAACTCTCGCATAGGTGTGCCAGTTCCCCAAATTACTACTTTTGGTAATTTTTGGTGTTTAGCTTCATGAAAACGGCGAATTAACGCAGGCAATACATGTGAATTTTGCGGGTGGTAATTATCGTTGTAGCCATACAAATTGGTAGGCATTACCGATATGTAGTTACAGCCATATTGCTCTCGGTAAGCATCGCACATTTTTATACCCGCAATTTTTGCAATAGCATAAGGTTCGTTTGTTGGCTCTAATAATCCTGTTAAAAGATATTCTTCTTTTAAAGGTTGTGGTGCCATTTTAGGATATATACAGCTAGATCCTAAAAACATTAATTTTGTTACTTCATTTACATAGCTAGCGTGTACTACATTATTTTGTATTTGAAGATTCTCGTATAAAAAATCGGCTCGGTAAGTATTATTGGCTACAATACCACCAACCTTAGCAGCGGCTAAAAACACATATTCGGGTTTTTCTCGTTCAAAAAAAAGATTTACTTGTTGCTGATTTCGTAAATCTAATTCCGATGAGGTACGAATTATTAATTGTGTAAAACCTTCATTTTGTAATTTACGATAAATTGCCGAACCTACCATACCACGGTGGCCGGCAATGTAAATTTTTGCATTTTTTTCCATGGGTGAATACAATTATTCGAATTGGTTTTTAATAGAGTAGCCGTATTCTTTCAACAGTTTTTCTTTACGAAAATGATTCACGTCGTGGTGCATCATATCTTCAACCAACATTTTTAAATCGTATTTAGGTTTCCAGCCTAGTTTTGTGTTCGATTTTGTAGGGTCGCCTACTAATAAATCTACTTCGGTTGGTCTAAAATAGGCTGGGTCAACAGCTACCACTTCTTTACCTATTTCAATTTGAAAATCGGGATGATTGCAAGCTACAACAAAACCTTTTTCATCGGCTCCGCTACCTTTAAATTCTATATCAATACCAACTTCGGCGAAAGCCATACATACAAATTCTCTCACTCGTGTAGTCACGCCTGTTGCAATTACATAATCTTCGGGTGTATCTTGTTGTAAAATTAAATACATAGCTTCTACATAATCTTTAGCATGGCCCCAATCTCGTTGCGCATCTAAATTACCTAAGTATAATTTATCTTGTAAGCCCATTGCAATTTTAGATGTTGCTCGGGTTATTTTACGGGTAACAAAAGTTTCGCCACGTAATGGGCTTTCGTGATTAAACAAAATGCCGTTACAGGCATAAATACCGTAAGCTTCGCGGTAGTTTACGGTTATCCAATAGGCGTACATTTTTGCAACTGCATAAGGCGACCGCGGATAAAACGGGGTTATTTCTGATTGTGGCACAGCTTGTACCAAACCATATAACTCGGATGTTGATGCTTGGTAAATTTTTGTTTTTTTCTCAAGACCTAAAATTCTTATCGCTTCCAATAAACGTAAAGTACCAATACCATCGGCATTTGCAGTGTATTCGGGAGTGTCAAAACTTACTTTTACGTGGCTCATGGCACCTAAATTGTAAATTTCATCGGGCTGTACTTGTTGTATAATACGTATTAAGTTTGTGCTATCGCTTAAATCGCCGTAATGCAAAATAAGTCGTTGGTCATCCTCGTGGGGGTCTTGGTATAAATGGTCTATACGTTCGGTATTAAACAAAGAACTTCTTCTTTTAATACCGTGTACAATATAATTTTTAGATAATAGTAATTCAGTAAGATAAGCACCATCCTGACCTGTAATACCTGTAATTAATGCAATTTTTTTCATAGCGTTTTTTTCCAAAAATAAAAAAAATATGAAGTTTTTGTGTTAACAAATTGCAAAGTTTAAAGTATTGGTTTATGTATACAGTTGTATATTAAACGGTATGTTAACATCAAAATTTAACTCACAAAAAAAAGCAGCATTAAATTCTTAATACTGCTTTTTTTTATTACTAACTTATCGTAAACTAAAAGTTCCTTTACCCATTGTGCTGCCATCAATATATAACATTACGTTGTAATTACCTGGAGCAAATGTACCCTTATTAAGCCATTCTAGTAAATAAGTTTTTGCGTCGCCAGTATAATCTATTGATGTTTTGTAGGTATATTGTAAATCTTGTCCGTCTGCCGTAAATGTTCCGTTTTCACCTGTAATTAAGTTATTAGCAGGGTCTAGTAACCTTACATAAACATCATGCATTCCTTTTTCGGCAATAGGGTTAGCAGGAACTGAGAAACTGATTTTTAGTTTTTTTACGTTTGATGATTTGTCGCTATCAACTTCTTTACCGCTGTTTTTAATTTTAAAAGTGGCTATATTAATTCCTACCCCTTTAAGTTTAGAACCTGCTTTAACACGTATATCTAACGAATCGTTTTTACGAGCCATTTCTTGAGTTTGTTTGTAAGCATTTGAAACAGTTGTTTTTAAACTGTCTCTTTCTACTGTTAATACCTCGTTTTGCTTTTGTAAATCCTCAATATCGGTAGTATATTTTGATACCATAGAACGTAAATTTTGCAATTCGGCTTTTGTTTTAGATAGCTGGCTTTTAGTAAGTGTACCATTTGCTAGCGACTGTCTCAATTCGGCAATTTTAGATTTTAACTGCTCATCTTTGTTGTTTAATTCTTCGGTAGTTTTGGTATTTGCACTATTAGCCTGCTCTAATTCGCTTTCTAGTTTTTCTAAATCGGTTTGTAAAGCTGTACGTTCATCGGTAATGGTTACTATTTGTTGCTCGGTTTTGTTTTTTTGTAAAAACAAATAAACACTTGTTCCCAATAATGCTACAATAACTGCAATTAAAAAATAAATTTTGTTATTGTCTTTTCTCTTTTGTTCTTGGTTATCCATTTTTTTAATTTTTTGAGTTAACGATATTTTAAGTAATAGGTAAATTAATTTGGTAAGTATATAACATTATTTTTTAGCATTCAAGCAATATAAAGATTTTTAAAATAATAATATTATTTCTATAACAACTAATAAATAAATTTATTATAAACAGTAACAAAAATATTACGTAAAAACAAAATAAAAAAAGTGTGTTATACGTTAATGTTTACCTTTGTAATTAATGTTTATCAATTCAATTTTAAATGAAGCTTATTTTCATCAACCTAATTTCCATATTAAATTTACTTAACCACTATGCCGCATTTGCCCAAGACTCAATAATGCCAAAAAGAGAATTTAGAGGGGTTTGGCTTGCAACTGTTGCAAATATAGATTGGCCAAGCAGACAAGGATTAAGCACAAAAGATCAAAAAAACGAACTCATTAAAATTTTAGATGCTCATAAAAAACAAGGGATAAATGCCATTATGTTTCAAGTTAGGCCCGGGGCCGATGCTTTTTATCCTAATTGCGACGAACCATGGTCGCAATTTTTAAGCGGTAAACAAGGCGTTTGCCCAGCTCCATTTTATGATCCGGTTGCTTTTGCGATAGAAGAATGCCATAAAAGAGCAATTGAGTTTCATGCTTGGTTTAATCCTTATCGAGCAACTTTTGATAGTAACTCAACTAAAACTATTCCTAATCATATTACAAAAAAAAAACCAGAATGGTTTTTTACCTACGAAGGCAAAAAGTTATTTAACCCAGGTTTGCCCGAAGTAAGGGCTTACATTATAAAAATTATATTAAACGTGGTTGATTTTTATGATGTTGATGGTATACACTTCGACGATTATTTTTACCCTTATACTATTAAAGGCCAAACAATTAACGATAACGAAACTTATATTTTACACAACAGTGGCATAAAAAATATTAAAGATTGGCGACGTAATAATGTAGATACATTAATACAGGCTTTAAATGATAGCATACATACCCATAAAAGTTATGTAAAATTTGGTATAAGTCCTTTTGGGATATGGAAAAATAAAGCACAAGACGTTGAAGGATCTGATACTCGGGGCGGAGATTCATATTACGAAATTTACGCTGATTCTAGAAAATGGATTAAAAGCGGCTGGGTTGATTACTTAAATCCACAACTTTATTGGGCATTTAACACCAAAGCTGCTCCTTTTGCTAACCTTGCAGATTGGTGGGGTAACAATTCTTATGGCCGTAACATGTATGTTGGCCATGGAGCTTACCGTGTAAATGCCACAAAAGATTTAAGTTGGCGAAACCCGGCACAATTAGGTAAACAAATAGCCCACATTAGAGAAAATGAAAATATTAATGGAAGTGTTTTTTTTAGTTCAAAATCGTTAATTAAAAACCCTTTAGGCATTGCCGATACTTTAATAAAAAATTATTATCGGTTTTTAGCTTTACCACCAACAATGCCATGGCTTGATAGTATAAAACCAAATGCCCCTCAAAACTTAATAGCTAGCAATGTAGTAGAAGGCACTCAATTAAACTGGCAATTGCCCAATTTAGCTATTGATAACGAAAAGGCATACGGTTTTGTAGTTTATAGGTTTGCCGAAGACGAGGAAATAGATTTAGAATACACCGAAAATATACAAGCAATATTTTACGCACCTATTTTAAATTGGCTTGATGTAAATGCAAACCTAAAACTAAAATATAAATACGTAGTTACTACATTAGATAGGTTAAAGAATGAAAGTTTACCATCAAACATTGCTTATTTTTGATACCTAATAACCTGAGTTGATTATTAAACTTGAAGAATCATTTTCTGTAAATCAATATTATTTATGATTTAGCAGCGTTAACGACGATAGCGGCATCCTTTTTTTACGCCAAATCTCCCCCTTCGGGGGTCGGGGGGGATAAAAAAATAAAAAAAGATACAGCGGACGGCGTGTTAAAACGCCCAAATCATTACCACAATTATAATAAACATTGTTTTATCATTCGAACCCAGGTTAATTTGCTTTTGCGAAATTTACAAAAAATCAGAATGCTTAAAAAAAATTATTTAAAAGCAATTGCCTTAATGGGCGATATTCTACTAACCAACATACTGGGTACCAGTAATACTAAAAAGCAAACCACAAGAGTACCCGCATTTATTAAAAGTACATCAACAAAAGTAATTTCTATGGGTACAAATCTCATGTAATATGTGGCGGCATCTAATTTTAATAAATGCGTTTGGTGTTGTAAAAAGCCTAAACCTAAGCCAATAATATTCCCTAGAATCATACCTAAACTAATTAGGTATACGGCATTATACATAAATATTTTACGCACTCCCCAATTAGTTTGGCCGAAAGCTTTTAGCAAACCTATCATATTTGTTCGCTCTAAAATCATAATTAGCAAGGCCGATATCATATTTATAGTTGCCACAATTAGCATTAAAACCAAAATTACTTTAGTATTTACATCTAATAAAGCTAACCACTCAAAAATTGCTGGGTAAAGCTCTTTAATGCTCATAATTTTAATTTCGGGAGGTAGTAGGTTAGCTATTTCTAAGGCAATATTATCTAAATCATCAAACTTGTTTATTGTAATCTCGAAACCACCCACCTGGTTAGCTTGCCATTTATTAATTTTTTTAACTACGTTAATGTTGCCTATAACGTAAGTTTTGTCAATTTCTTCTACATCGGTATTGTAAATACCTACAATTTTAAATTTACGTTTACGTAACGATTCTTGCATAAAATACATCAAAAAATCGTCGCCCACTTTCAAGTTTAAACGGGTAGCCAAAATATTCGATATAAGAATTTGTTTATCAGCGCTAAGCGCAACTTTGAAGTTTATTAAACTGCCACTTATTAAAATAGATTGTAAATATTTTAGATTGTAGCTAGCATCAATACCTTTAAAAACAACCCCTTCTACCTCGTTTTGGGTTTTAATAATACCTGGTTTATTTGCAAACGGTGCAAGGCTTAGCACATTTGCATTGTGTTTTACGGTATTTAAAGTATTAGTATTTAGTACAAATGGCGAGTTTTCGGCCGAAGCATTTAAATCGTATTTTAACAATTCTATATCGCCATTAAAGCCTCTAATTTTTTCTCTAATTTCGCTTTTAAAACCTTTAATAATAGCAATAGAAAGTAACATAACCGCAATGCCTAGCATAATACCCACCACAGCTATGCGCACAATTAGTTTAGAAAAAGTGCGTTCCGAGTTTATCGAAATTCGTTTGGCTATAAATAAGGCTAAATTCAAATTGTTTTGTTTATTTTGTACACATACAAATATGCAATTGTTTAAAAAACCACAGGCATGTAAACGCAATTAAAATTTTTGTTATGAGAAAAATAATTTGGATTTTGCTTTTAACACCCTTTTTAGGCTATACCTGCAATGCAAAAAGCAGTAATAAAATTGCACCTAAACAAAACATTAAGCCTAAACAAGCTATATTAATTGGCACCGGTGCAAGCCAAACCACTAAATATTTACGCTTATTGGCAAATAAAAAAGTGGGTTTATTGGTAAACCAAACTGCACAAATAAACGGTGTGCCTTTAGTTGATACCTTAAAAAAACTCGGCGTAAATATTACCACTATTTTTGGCCCCGAACACGGTTTTAGAGGCAATGCCGATGCTGGAGAAAAAGTAAACAATAATATCGACGAGAAAACGGGCATCCCTGTAATATCTCTTTATGGCGCAAAAGAAGCCCCATCAAAAGAAGATTTAAAAAATATTGATATTTTATTATTTGATATACAAGATGTTGGGGTAAGATTTTACACTTATTCTATCACACTTTTTAAAGTGATGCAGGCTTGCGCCGATGCTAACGTAGCTTTAATGGTATTAGACCGACCAAACCCAAACGGCAATTTAATTGATGGCCCTATTTTAAACCCAGCCTATAAAAGTGGAGTGGGTGCAAACCCAATTCCCATTGCACATGGCCTAACCATGGGCGAATTTGCATTAATGGTAAACGGGGAAAAATGGTTAAAAAACGGAGCACAATGCAAGCTGCAAATTATAAAAAACACCAATTACAACCATTGGATGCCATATATTTTGCCAGTAAAGCCGAGCCCTAATTTACCTAATAACTTAGCAATATACTTATACCCAACTTTATGTTTGTTTGAAGGTACGGTGGTAAGTATGGGCAGGGGTACACTTTTCCCGTTTCAGGTTATTGGGCATCCATTATTGAAATCAACCTATAATTTTAGCTTTACGCCTATAAGTATTGCGGGTATGAGTAAAAAACCTCCGCTCGAAAATCAACTTTGTTTTGGTATTGATTTTAGAAAAACCATACCCGAATTGATTAGAAATCGTAAACAGATAGATTTAGCATTGTTGATAAAAATATACCAAGAATATCCCGATAAGGAAAACTTTTTTAACCCTTTTTTTAACAAACTTGCTGGCAATGCACAACTTATGCAACAAATAAAAAATGGCAATACCGAAAATGAAATTAGAGCTACTTGGCAACCGCAATTAGCAGCGTATAAAACAATGCGCAAAAAATATTTATTGTATCCTTAAAAAAAACTCCAATAGTTAAAATATGAGAATTGTATTTATGGGTACGCCACCTTTTGCCGTGGCATCGTTAAAGGCTTTATTAAATGCTGGTTACAATATTGTTGGTGTGGTAACCGCACCCGATAAACCTGCTGGTAGAGGGCAAAAAATAAACCAATCGGCTGTAAAAATTTTTGCTACAGAAAATAATTTAAACGTTTTACAACCCGAAAAATTAAAGCACCCCGAATTTTTAGCTCAACTAAAAGCTTTAAATGCCGATGTGCAAATTGTGGTTGCTTTTAGAATGCTGCCCGAAATAGTTTGGGCAATGCCAGCAAAAGGTACTATAAATCTTCACGGCTCGTTATTACCGCAGTACCGAGGTGCAGCACCCATAAATTGGGCTATAATTAATGGCGAAAAAGAAAGCGGTGTAACTACCTTTTTATTACTGCAAGAAATAGATACGGGCAATATTTTATTTTTAGAAAAAGTGGCTATTGCCAATAATACCACCGCAGGGCAATTACATGATGAATTGATGGAAGTTGGTGCAGTTTTAATAGTAAAAACCGTTAAAGCTATTGAAACTGGTAATTATGTAGAACAAACCCAGGATGCATTTAACCCAGATGAACTAAAACATGCCCCCAAAATATTTAAAGAAAATTGCTTAATAAATTGGGAGAATACCAACGCCCAAGTGCATAATTTAATACGGGGTTTAAGCCCGTTTCCAACTGCATACACTTATATTAACGATAAAATATTAAAGATTTTTGAAACTGAAAAAGAGGACATTACACCAAACATACTACCCGGCAATTATTTAACCGATGGTAAAACGTTTTTAAAATTTGCCACAGCAAATGGTTATCTGCTATTAAAGGATGTACAATTAGAAGGAAAAAAAAGAATGGCTATTGCCGATTTTTTAAGGGGAATTAAGCTAGAATAAATATATTGCTTAACAACACTTAGTATTTTATGAGAAATTTATTTGTATTATTTATTTTATTAATTGCCAACCAAGCAAATTCCCAATTTAAAACCGATGTTTTGGTTTTAGGGGCAAGTGCAAGCGGTACAGCTTGTGCAATACAAGCGGCCCGCAGTGGGGTAAAAGCAATTTTAATAGATCAAAATAATTATTTAATTTGCCCAAACGAACCCAATTTAAACATACCTGCTTTTAATACAGGTATATGGGGTGAATGGAAAAGACTGAGCGATAGTAGTAAAACCGCACCTTTAAATAGTTTAGAAACAATAGTAAAAAAAGTTAAAAATCTTCAGCTTTTTAAAAATGCCAAGGTATTAGCCATAAGCGAAAACAACAATAATTATACGGTTAAAATACTTTTAAATGGTAAGAAACAAGAAATTAAGACCAAAGTATTGGTTGATGCAAGTGAAGATTACCAATCGTGTTACTTAGTAAAATTTGGCATTTTAAAACTTAACGCCCAAAACCAAATAGATGCATTGGTAACATACAACACACCATCGCAAAACAAACCTGATCAGCAAATTAATAATTTTTACCGTACAAGTGTGGCAGCAGGTTTTGGTAAAGATAGTAGCCAAATATTTGCCGTACCAGCGGGAGTTTTTATACCTCAGGGTAAAAATAATTTGTTGGTAATTAATAAATTAGTGGGTGTTGGAGACTCAATTAGCAATGATTTTAACCTAGCTTTATGGGTAAATATTGGCCAAGCAACAGGTGGGTTAGCAGCTTATGGGCCTTTTTTTAAAACCGCAATAAAAAATGCCAATGTAAGAGTTTTACAAAGCGAAGTTTTTAATTATAAAGGGCAAATTTTACCTATAACAGATGTTAGCACCCAAGACTCGGCTTACAAAGCCATACAGCAAATTATTATTAGCAGCGTTTTAAAGTTAGATTTTAATACAGGGCAATTTTTCCCGGATAGTTTAGTTAACCCCAAAGATATTAAACCTGCTTTATGCGAGTTATTTACAAGAGCCAAACTTTGGTATTCAGAAAATGAACCAATATTAATAAATTTAGAAAACGCAATTTCGCTTTTTAGTTTTATAAATAGTCGCGAAGAACCAGATATTAAGCGTGAGATAACCGAAAAATGGAAAATAAAATATGGGTTTTTAGTAGATATAAATTTTAAAAGACCCCTAACTCGTAAACAATTTGCCGTAATAGTAAATGATTACTTGCAACCATATAAAATACGGGTTAATTTTGATGGTAATTTTATAAAGTAGAATTGTGTAAGGTAAATGATATTTATTCCAAAAAGCCCATACAAAATTGCAGATTGTGCTTAAAAATATCAATCAAACAAATTATTTCAATTTAAAAACCATTTTTCCATTAGTAAACGATTTTAAAACTAAAACCGAATCTGATTTAGATTGGTACAAAAGAGTTTGTTCAAAATTACCAGTTGTGTAACAAGGCGATTTTTTAAGCCTAAAAGTTTTACTTACATAAGCCCCTTTAAGTACAATAGTATCTCGGTTTACGCTATACACGCCTTTAACATATTCTGTCCATTTACCGTTTTTGTAACAAGTATCTTGTGCAAAGTTGGCTTTAGAAAAATTATTTAATACTAAATAAAATGAATCTCGAATAAATTTAAATTGATGTTGTTTGTATTCAATTAAATCATTGTTTTGGGATACACTGGCCTCTAGCCAAATCCCTTGAAGGTATTTAGATCCCTCATTTTGTGTATTTTTGTTAAAACTACACCCAAAAAATATAAGCATTAAAAGGGAAAGAACTAAAAATTTATGCATTTTGTAAGAATTAATATAAAAAAGCTCACATCCATTAAGTATTTACCTTATTGCAATCAAAAATGTTTTGAAAAAAAATCAATAAATGCATTAAATATTTGTTAAAGTTTGATTTTTGTAATGGATAAAGGCTGTTTATTTAACAAAGATACACCACTAATTTTGTTATCACATCATGTTTATATAACAAGATTGAATTTGTTTTATGTTAAAAAATTTGATGCTATTTAACCATTTTTTGTTTTTTAAAATGCAACTCCTTTCATAAATTTTGCGAAAGTTTAGCAAACAAAATAGTTTGCATTACTTTATCCGTTTAACGTTATCTTTTGCAAAACTTTCCCAACCGCTGTATGATTTTGCTGTGCCAGCCGAAGTTATTTTTTGAAACGAGTGGCAAACAGCTACCGCTAAACCATCGGTAGCATCCAAAAATTCGGGGGTTTCGTTAAATTTTAATAATTGCTTTAGCATTGCCGCCACTTGTTCTTTTGTGGCGTTACCGTTACCAGTTATTGATTGTTTAATTTTTTTTGGCGAATATTCTACAATGGGCAAACCTTTAGCCAAACCAGCCGCCATTGCAACGCCCTGTGCTCTTCCAAGTTTTAGCATAACCTGTATATTTTTGCCATAAAATGGAGCTTCTAGGGCTAAACAATCGGGGTGATATTGTTCTATTAAACTGGTTGTTTGTTCAAAAATACGTTGTAGCTTAAGCGGATGATTGTCTAAATGAGTCATTTTTACAACCCCTAAACTAATTAATTCTATTTGGTTGCCTGTTTCTTTTACCAAACCGTAGCCCATAACAGCTGTACCAGGGTCGATACCCAAAATAATACGCTCTTTGGATTTTTCCTTTAACATAGCTACAATATTAAGCTAATTTGTTAACATTGTGTAAAACTACCCAGCTAGTGACCATACAACAAAAAAAGAAACTTACCCTCGCCATTAAAATTGCTGTATTGCTTTTGGCTACTTTTTTTATTGTTTACAAACTTAACACCAACAAAAACTTAGAAAACTTTTATCAAATTATTAAAACCCTTAACTCCAAACAGGTTATCATTAAATTAAGCATAGTTGTTTTAATGATGCTTTTAAATTGGTTTTTAGAAAGTCTTAAATGGAGGTATTTACTAAAAAGTGTTGAACGTGTTTCGCTTTTAAAAGCCGTAGAAAGTGTTTTTTGCGGATTAACTTGGGCCATATTTACACCCAATCGAATTGGCGAGTACGGCGGGCGAGTATTTTTTCTATCACCTCGCAAACGCATACCTGGTTTGGTGGCCATGGGTGTTGGTCACATTGCGCAAATGGTAATTACCAATGTTATGGGTACAATTGCGGTGGTGTGGTTTGTGTACAATTTTGTAACAATACAAACTTGGCTACTGCCTTATTTTGCCTTTTGGGGTAGCGTAATTGCCATAAGCTTGGTGGTATTTTACTTCAATATTAAGTTTATTAACTATTTTTTATTTAGGATAAAGTTTTTAAAAAAATACGAAAAATATTTTAGTGTATTAAGCGAATATACTAAACTACAACTACTTGCAGTACTATTGTTTAGCTTAGGCAGATTTATAGTTTTTACTTGCCAATACGTATTTATTTTACAGTTTTTAATTCCTAATATACCCATTTTACCATCGGCTTTAATGGTATTTATTTTATTTTTAATACAATCGGCACTACCATCATTAGATTTGTTAGATATAGGCGTACGCAGCCTAACAGCCGATTATTTTTTCGGTTACATTACACCACAAAGCAGCGTAGTTATTGCTTGTGCAGCTTTAATTTGGTTGGTTAATTTAATAATTCCTGCTATATTAGGTTCATTCTTTGTTTTTAAATTGAAATTCTTTGGCAACAACCGTAGTTAGTATAATTAGTTTAGGGCTTACCTTTATTTATGCATTTTTAGTTCTTTTTTTAAGAAAAGGTTGGCTTAATTTACCTTATTTTATAAAACAAAACCAAATTCCAAAAACCAAAGTTTCGGTATTAATTGCTGCCCGTAACGAAGCAGAAAAACTGCATTTAACCATTAATGATATTTTGGCGCAAAATTATCCAAAACATCTTTTTGAGTTAATAATTGTTGACGACCACTCGACAGATACCACCGCCGAAATAATTTTAAGCTACGCACAACAAGGAGTAAAACTTATTAAGCTTAACGAAAGTGCTGCATTAAATTCGTACAAGAAAAAAGCCATAACCGAAGCCATAAAAATGGCCAATGGCGAGTTAATAATTACAACTGATGCCGATTGCCGTATGCAAAATAATTGGTTAATTACTATTGTAAATTTTTATGAAATAAAACAATTTAAATTAATAAGCTCGCCAGTTTTATATTTCGAAGAAAAAACTAGGTTTGAAGAATTACAATCGTTAGAGTTTTTGTATTTAATAGGTTTAGGTGCAGCGGGTATTGGTAACGGTATGCCATCAACTTGTAATGGGGCTAATTTGGCTTACCGCCGAGATGTTTTTTTTGAGTTAGGTGGTTTTAAAGGTATTGATGATGTGGCATCGGGCGATGACGAACTTTTTTTACACAAAGTAGCTTATGCCTACCCTGGCAGTATTGGCTTTTGTAAATCGCCAGATGCCATAGTTTACACCCATGCAAAACCCAATTTAAAAGAATTTATTTGGCAACGTAAACGCTGGGCAAGTAAAACTGTAAAATATAAAGACAAAAAAATATTAATTTTAGGTTTGGCAATTTGGTTTTTTAATATTTCGTTGCTTGTAAATTTATTGTTGGGTGTTTTTTATAGTTTTGATTTTATGGGTTTACTTGTATTGCAATTTGCCTTAAAAATAAGTGTAGAGTTTTTGTTTTTAAAACGGTTAACTGCTTTTGTAAAACGCAGGTCTTTGTTAAATTATTTGCCCATATTAACGGTTGTACACGTAGTTTATTTAGTTTTTATTGGTGTAGCAGGCAATTGGGGAAAATACAACTGGAAAGGCCGTTTAGTTAAATAATTAATTGAGAAAATTGAGCAAAAATTTAAATCTTTGGGTAAAATTTAGTCGAAACAAACTTGCTTTGCTAAGTCTGTTTTTTATTGCGTTTGTAACTTTAACAGCAATTTTGGGCTACCTTATAACTCCAGATGATAGCCCCATGGCAAACCAAATGAGTTTAGTTTTAAGTATAAAAAAACCAGGTTCAAAATTTACTTTTTTAAGCATCCCCGATAAGGGAAAAACACATTATATTGGAGGTTTAAAAAAAATGCTTTTTGGTAATCAAAATCAAGCCAATTTAATACCTATTGTAAACTTTAAATTAGTAAAAAATACACTAATTTACCAAGCTTATACAGGTAATGCACAAGATGTTGACATTCAAACCATCCCACTAAAAACATTTACCAATATTAGAAATGCAAGCACTTTTAAAAATAAATATGTAGTAACAAAAACGTTTTGGTTAGGTACTGATATGTATGGTCGCGATATGTTAAGTAGAATAATTATTGGCGCCCGTATATCGTTAATGGTAGGCTTTATGGCCGTTTTAATTAGCTTAAGTTTGGGTTTATTTATGGGTGCAATTGCGGGGTATTACGGTGGCAAAACCGATGCTTTTATAAGTTGGTTTATGAACGTGGTTTGGGCCTTACCAGCATTGTTATTGGTTATAGCCATATCTTTTGCATTGGGCAAAGGCTTTTGGCAGGTATTTATAGCCATAGGTTTATCGTTATGGATAGAGGTTGCTAGGTTGGTTAGAGGTCAATTTATTGTTATGCGCAACGCCCAGTTTGTTGAGGCTGCAAAAGCTTTAGGCTTTAGTAATTGGCGTATAATTTTTAAACATATTTTACCTAATATTATTGGCCCTTTAACTGTAATTGCAGCAGCCAATTTTGCATCGGCAATATTGTTGGAAGCTGGCTTAAGTTTTTTAGGATTTGGGGCGCAACCACCAATGCCTACTTGGGGTGCTATGATAAAAGAACATTACGGTTACATAATTATTGATGCCGCTTACCTTGCGTTAATACCTGGTTTTGTGATTATGTTGGTTGTGTATGCTTTTAATTTAATAACTTTAGGGTTAAGAGATTTTTTTGATATTCGTACGCAAAATATAAACTAAAAATCTACTTCAAAATTTATGACTAACAAAAAAAATGAAGAAGTAAATTTGGAGGAATTGCTTTTAGAACGGCAAGCCGAATTAACAGGTATTTTAGAAATTACCCGATCTATTAACAACAACGCACCCGCATTGCAGCTAATGGAAATGTTGACGATGATTTTAAAAAATACCGTTAAAGTTGGAAAGTTTAGGCTATTGGTACAAGTTGAAAATAGATTTAGTTGTGTTTGCAAATTTGGTGGACAAATAGAAAGCTTCCAACAGTTTCAACAAGTTGCCCAAGTTTTAGTGGATATTAAAACCCAAATACCCATTAATAAACATTCAAATGCTTTGTTAAATAATTATCAATATTTTATACCAGTTAACCATAAAAACAACCGAATAGCTTACGCACTAATTGGCGGTTTTGATACATCGCAACCATTTGTAAGTAATGCCATTGATTATATACAAACCCTAGTAAATATAATTATGGTTGCTTTAGAAAATAAAAAACTCTTTAAAGAACGATTATTAAAAGAGCGTTTACAAAGAGAAATGGAACTTGCACAACAAGTTCAAACCATGCTAATACCCCAAATTTTACCCCATAATAGCTATTTACACGCAGAAGCAACCTACCTACCTCACCAAAACATAGGTGGCGATTTTTTTGATTTTATAACTCTAAACGCAAATGAATCTATTTGGTGCATTGCCGATGTGTCGGGCAAAGGAATATCAGCGGCACTGTTAATGGCCAATTTTCAAGCAAGTTTAAGAGCTTTAGCTCCTGTTGAACAGGATTTAAGAACCCTTGTACAAAAACTAAATTCGATTGTTTATGCAAATACCAATGGCGATAATTTTGTTACCCTTGTTATAAGCAAATATAATAGCAAAACACGCGTATTAAATTACATAAACGCTGGACATAATGCTTCTTTAATTTACCAAAATGGTGGTATAACCGCCTTAAAAAGTGGCTGTATTATGATTGGAGCTTTAAACGAATTACCATTTATAAACCAAGGCCAAATAACATTGAGTAAAAATGCCCTAGTTTTTAATTATACCGATGGCCTGGTGGAAAGCGATGGAGAAGATAATTTTGGCTTTACCGAAGAAAATTTAATTTTATTTATCAAAGAACATCATACACAAGATTTAAAACAACTGCACTCGGTGCTACTTTTAAGTTTACAGGCTTTGCGTAATAACAAAACAGCTACCGATGATATTACGCTATTATCGTTAAGGGTTTATTAAATGCTTTTACCCTATTTCCAAAATAGCTTAATAGAAGCTGGGTGCGATGAAGCTGGCAGAGGTTGCCTTGCTGGGCCTGTATTTGCCGCTGCAGTTATTTTACCCAAAAACTTTAATCATCCTTTACTAAACGATTCGAAACAAATTAAAGAAAAAGACCGATTATTTTTACGTTGCGAAATTGAAAAATATGCTATTGCTTATGCAGTGGCAAAAGTAAGCCATCAAGAAATTGATGAAATAAATATTTTAAATGCATCGTTTTTAGCTATGCACAAAGCATTGGATATTTTACCCATTAAACCCCAATTTATAATTATTGATGGTAATAGATTTAAGCCGTACCAAACTATACCACACCAGTTTATAGTTAAAGGAGATGGGAAATATTTTTCGATAGCCGCAGCATCTATACTTGCCAAAACTTACCGAGACGATTATATGCAGCAATTACACCTACAATACCCCGTTTATAACTGGCAAAAAAACAAAGGCTACCCTACGGCACTTCATCGTAAAATGGTATTTGAAAACGGTTTTAGCCCCTACCACCGCAAAACATTTAGGGTAAAATTATAAAAATTTATAAGGTAAGATAGATAACAAAATCACAAACGAAAACTAATTAATATTTTAAATAACAAACCAAAGAAAAATATTTAGTTTTTTATCTCCAAATGAGATTTTTTCACTAAAATTGGACTTGCTGCATTTATAACTTGATTCCGCCCCCATCAAAATGCCCCAAACAAACTTCGAAATACATTTACCCCAATTTGATGGGCCTTTTGATTTATTATTGTTTTTTATTGAACGAGATGAACTAGAAATACATGCCATACCTATTGCCAAAATAACAAACGATTTTTTAGATTACTTAAACCAACTAACAGCACTAAATGTAGAAGTAGCTGCCGACTTTATTTTGGTTGCAGCTACCCTAATGCGCATAAAAGCAAAAGCTTTATTGCCTATTCAATATGTTGATGCGGGAGAAGAAAACGGAATAACCGAAGAGGAATTAATAAAACGTTTAATTGCATATAAACTTACCAAACAACAAGCCCAAAATTTAAAATTATTTGAAGAAAACCGTAGCCAACAAGTAAAAAGAGGAAATATTAAATACAATAATAGTATAGCTAGTGCAACATTAGGTAATTATACCGAGGAGATGTTGAGTTTTAACATTTATAAACTCTTAAAAATTTATAAAAATTTAATAAACAAATATAACCATCAAGCGTTTGAGCATAAGCATGTTGTGCAACAAAACCAGTTCACAATTGCACAACAAAAAGAAATTATAAAAGAGTTAATGGCAATATACCAAAAATTAAGTTACCAACAAATTAAAAACAGTTCAAAAACAAAGGTTGAGCTAGTTTACAGTTTTTTAGCAGTGTTAGAAATGGTTCAAGAAAGTTTAATATTGATAGAAATTGGCTTAGGGTTTAATAACTTTTATATTCGACCGCTTGCATTGCCTCCTCAATAAAACTTACAATTTTCATCCCATCACCAATACCTACTTCGGGGGGTAAATTGTTATGTAAACAATGTATAACGTTGGCTAAAAATTCATCGTGTTTATCTAACGATCCTTGATAAAATTGGTAATCATTAGCATTAGTTACTTTGTCAAAAACGGGTATTTGTGTGCTTTTATCTAAATTAACATATTCCAATTTTTCCATATACTGGCCACCTACCTTAATATTTCCTTTGGTAGCAATAATGGTTAAACTGCTTTCCACATTTCTTTCAAAAGCCGCATTTGTATAATTAAAAGTGCCTATTCCGCCATTTTCTAAGTTGAATTTTATAGTGCCACTATCATTAAATTCAGTTTTTATTTGTGGATTTAAATTAAAACTTTCGGCAACAATATTTTTTGGTTGGCCGGTAAGCCAAATCATCAAATCAATAAAATGAGAAAACTGAGTAAATAATGGGCCTCCACCTAATTCTAAAGTAGCTCGCCATGGGGCTTCGGTGTAATATTGTTGGCTCCGATTCCAAAAACAATTAATTTGTATAAATCTTATTTCGCCAAGTTTTTTAGCATCAATTAGTTTTTTTAACCAAATAGAAACTGGGCTGTATCGGTTTTGCATTACCGCAAAAACTTTTTTACCTGATGCAGCTTCGGCCGCAAACATTTTTTGCCCATCGTCAAGGTGCAGTGCAATAGGTTTTTCGCAAATAACGTGAAACCCCGCATTTAAAAAAGTGATAGAATGTGCGGCGTGTAAACCATTGGGTGTGCACACGCAAACCATATCGGCTTTAATGCCCGAGGCTAAAAAGTCTGTAATGTTAGTAAAAAAAGGAATTAAGTTATGTATCGCTTTTCTTTTACTGAAATCTGTATCAACAGCGGCAATAAGCTCGGCATTAGGGTTTTCGCTAATTATTTTACTGTACTTAGTACCAATGCGGCCAACGCCAACAATAACAAACTGAATCTTATTCATTATGCGTTTTATTATAATATATTATTTTTTTAGCTAATTTTATAGCTTCTAAAAAGATTGCTCTTCGGTTTATGGTGCAATCTACAAATTTTATATAAAATAGATAACAATTTTTTAATATCAGCTTTTCAATATTTAAATGAAAAAAGACAAAATTATTTTTAACCTTATAGAGGAAGAAGAAAATCGCCAAGAAAACGGAATAGAATTAATAGCATCAGAAAACTTTGTTAGCGAGCAGGTTATGAAAGCGGCTGGTTCGGTTTTAACTAATAAATATGCCGAAGGCTTACCCGGAAAACGTTATTATGGCGGGTGCGAAGTGGTTGATGAGATTGAAAATATAGCTATTGATAGGGCTAAAAAATTATTTAATGCCGAGTGGGCTAACGTTCAGCCACACTCGGGCGCACAAGCCAATGCAGCAGTTTTTTTAGCTGTTTTAAAACCTGGCGATAAAATTTTAGGCTTCGATTTATCACATGGGGGTCATTTAACACACGGTTCACCAGTTAATTTTTCAGGAAAATATTATAAGCCATTCTTTTACGGAGTAAATAAAGAAACTGGCTTAATAGATTATAAACAATTAGAAAAAGTTGCTCTTGCCGAAAAGCCAAAAATGATAATTTGTGGCGCATCGGCTTATTCAAGAGATTGGGATTATGAATTTATTAGGGCAGTAGCCGATAAAATTGGTTCAATTGTACTGGCCGATATTTCGCACCCATCGGGTTTAATTGCTCGTGGATTGTTAAAAGATCCACTTCCGCACTGCCATATTGTTACTACAACCACACACAAAACTTTGCGTGGCCCACGTGGTGGTTTAATTATGTTGGGTAAAGATTTTGAAAACCCGTTTGGTGTAAAAAACCCTAAAGGGGAGTTACGTATGATGTCGGCATTATTAGATTCGGCCGTTTTCCCAGGCATACAAGGTGGCCCATTAGAGCACATTATTGCCGCTAAAGCAATTGCTTTTGGCGAAGCTTTAAGCGATGGCTATATGAAATACATTTTGCAAGTGAAAAAAAATGCAGATGCTATGGCAAACGAATTTGTGGCTCGAGATTATAAATTAATTTCGGGAGGAACAGATAACCATTTGATGTTGATTGATTTAACAAACAAAAATATATCGGGTAAAGTAGCCGAAGAAGCATTAGGCAAAGCCGATATTACCGTAAATAAAAATATGGTTCCGTTTGATACTCGTTCACCTTTTGTAACATCGGGCATACGTGTAGGTACAGCTGCCATAAGCACCCGTGGCCTTAAAGAGAAACACATGGTAAAAATTGTAGAATTTATTGATGATGCGATTGTTAACCACGATAACGATGTACGCCTTGATGAAATTCGCAAACAAGTTAATGCAATGATGGCTAAACACCCATTGTATAAAAAAGATTAAATATTTTTAAGCTAAAAAAAACCGCTACTTAAATTTAGGTAGCGGTTTTTTTTATGTGCTATCTATTTTAGATTATTTTTATATTTTTCTCAAAATTATCAAATTTTGGTAACTACACATCCTTAACTTAAAAGGTTTGCCTATATCCTTTAATAGCTACAAAAACGTACTTGCTACACCAAAAGTAACCTTCGGCAAAAGCTGCAATAGCCTTTCCTTTTGGTGGTTTTAAGTTTAAATTTAAAACTTTTGAGTGGATATTTTTTTCGTTGCTTTGGAAAGATATAAATATTAAACATCAAAAAACAAACGTTATATATTTGATTGCCTTTCTGCTTATTATTGTAGTTAGCTAGATTTTTGTATAAAAAGTTCACTACAAATTAATTTGTAACCTGAGTTCGATTAATAAATATTGTTTTTGTAATGATTGGGGCGTTTTTACACGCTCTGCGCTCTATCTTTTTTCCCCCTTGGCCCCAAAAGGGAGGATTTAACGTTATTCACCTTTGGGGGTTAGGGGGATAAAAAAAGGATGCCTGCCTACCGGCAGGCAGGCCGCTGCGATTGTTAACGCAAAAAACAGTTTAAAATATTGATAAACAGTAAATTATATTAGTATAAACAATCGAATTCAGGTTTGTATATTCATGTTAAAGAGGCGTTTAAAAGTTTTACAACAAAATTTGTCTAAAAACTTACTTAGTTTTCATTATACTAAAACTTACGTTAGTATTTTAGTGTTTAAATAAGATGTTAAATTCAAAAATATATCTTTACATAAAACACCAAAGTTTTTAAGGCTTAAACAAAAATAACCATACACTATACCATAAATGACTTTAGCCCAACAAGACCAGGCTGTAATTTGGCACCCATATACCCAAATGCAAACCGCACCATTACCCATTGGAATTGTAAAAGGGGAAGGCGCTTACCTAATAACCGAAGAGGGTGTAAAACTTATTGATGCCATATCATCGTGGTGGGTAAACATACACGGCCACGCTCATCCATATATAGCACAAAAAGTTTTTGAGCAATTACAAACTCTTGAACACTGCATTTTTGCAGGTTTTACGCACAAACCGGCTGTAGAATTGGCTCAAAAAATATTAAGCATTTTGCCCCAAAACCAAAAAAAAATTTTTTATACCGATAACGGTTCAACAGCGGTAGAAGTAGCGTTAAAAATGAGTTTGCAATTTTGGAGTAATAAAGGCCAAAAACGGTTAAAAATTTTAGCTTTCGAAAACTCATATCATGGCGATACTTTTGGCGCAATGGCAGTTAGTGGGCGTAGTGCTTTTACCGCTCCTTTTGAAACATTATTGTTTGATGTTGTATTTATACCCACACCCAAAAACGATAATTTAGAAAATTTAAAAGCACAAATAACAAAGCATAAAGAAGATTTAGCCTGCTTTATTTTTGAACCTTTAGTGCAAGGCGCAAGCGGTATGCTTATGTACGAGGCAAAATATTTAGACCAACTGATTGCCCATTGCAATAAAGAAAACATATTAACCATTGCCGATGAGGTGATGACAGGCTTTGGCCGTACGGGTAAACTTTTTGCTACCGACCACCTAATACACAAACCCAATATGATGTGTTTTTCTAAAGGCATAACCGGCGGCACAATGCCTTTAGGTTTAACCACTTGCACACAAAATGTGTATAACGCTTTTTTATCGGACGATAAGTTAAAAACCCTTTTTCACGGGCATTCATTTACCGCAAACCCCGTTGCTTGTGCATCGGCATTGGCAAGTTGGGATTTGCTAATGCTGCCCCAAACTATGCAAAATATAGAAAGAATTACAGCCCAACACGCTGCATTTAAATCTAAAATTGAGAACCATCCTAAACTAAAAAATGTGCGCCAAACTGGTACAATTTTAGCTTTAGAGTGGCAAAATAATGCCAGTACATCTTATTTTAGCGATTTAAGAAATCAACTTTACGATTTTTTTATAAGTAAAAATATAATTTTAAGGCCTTTAGGAAATATCATTTATATTTTACCACCATATTGCATTACCCAAACCGACCTTGAGTATATTTACCAACAAATAGAGCTAGCCCTCGAAATATTTTAATATGAATTTTACCAATACCATTAATACTATTGTTAGCAATCCCAGCATCCACGCTAAGTGGTTAAACACTTTGTCGTTTATGGAAAACGCTGGCGCTCGCAAAATTTCGGCATCGGAAGATAAAGAAAATGTAAACCTAATTGTATTAAAACACGCCGCCGAAGAGCATCGCCATGCCTATTATTTAAAAAAACAAATTGCTAAACTAGGTGAAAATATTTGCCCCACTTACCATAATCAATACCTTATTGCCCCAGCTAGTAGCAAATATTATTTAGCTGTTTTAGATGTTTTGGTGTGTAAATACTTAAAAAAACAATTAGGTTTAACTGGTGCAAAACTTAAGTTTGCGGCATATTTATTAGTTACTTATGCTATTGAAGTAAGAGCCGACGAACTTTACCCAATTTACCAAAATGCCTTAGATAAAGCCCAGTGTAAGGTTACCGTTAAATCTATTATTTTAGAAGAGGAAGGCCATTTAGAAGAAATGTTGGCGCAATTAAAACAATTTTCGGTTGATTGGGAAACTCATGCTGCTATTGCCTTAAAATTTGAAAATAAATTATTTGAGCAATGGGTAAAGGCATTAGCCAACGAGGTAGCAATAAACTAAAAATATTATTAGGAGTGAATATTAATAGATTATAATATTCTAAATAGGCAAGTTGTAAACAAAAGAAAAAATAAAAGCTGCAGTTTTTAAGCTATAAAATTTTTGCTAATACCTTTTAAATAGTTAACAATAAGTTTATTAAGCTATTTAATTATTATCCTTTTAATATTTTAAAAACTCCCGATATTGAAACAAATGCACCCAAAAAAGTAATTATCCAACCGGCAACATCAACAAGCATATTGTGTTCTATAATTTGCTTAATGTAAACACCAAATAAAGTGATAAATAGACCGATAATAATTGTACGAATGTGTGCTGGGTTATTTGCGTTTACCATAAAAATTTAATTTATTTTGTAGCAACAAAAATATAAAATTGATGCGTATTGATGGTATAATTTTGTAAAATTTATTTCGTTATAATTTTAGTTGTATCTATTTTTATTTGCTGCCTTTCAAGTTTTCTCATTTTTCTCTGTTCTTTTCTTTCGGCTCTACGTTTTTTGATAGTATCAATAGTATGCTTAATATTGTTTAGTACGTTTTGTATAGCCTGGCTGCTTTTATTTATACTTTTTTCTTTTTCTTTATTTACACCAACGCTTTCTTTAATGCCCATAAACAAAGATTTCCATAAAAAACTAAAAAACGAAGTTGTTTTAGGTCGCAAGTAAGCAATATTCCCTGCTATAAAGTCGCCACTATTATTCGGATTAGCGGTTCTAATAATAAAGATGTTAGCTAATTTAGATATAAAGCCCAATTTTTTTATTTTCCCATTAGTATCTAATTTTAAAACGTTTACTTTTAAATTAGCATAGGTAAATTTCATTTTACCTGTTGCTTTATATTGGTTTGCATTTACATTGAAGGCTAATTTTTTTACGTTTAAAGATTTAATTTCGGCCATCCCTAATGGTCTTACAATTTGGTTGGCTATGCGACCGTCAAATGCACCAAGTGTACCCACGTAAGAAAATGCACCAATTTTACTTTTCATAAAAAACTTAAAAGTTAAATTTAGTGGGGCTTTATTTAAAATGTTAGATTTTAATTTGGCTATCATTACACTGTTTTTAGCCAAATCTTTTTCGTTATTGGTAACATTATAAATTGTGCCTCGTGTATTATTAAAAGTTATTTTACCGGTTTCTTTGCTGGCAGCATCGTACTCGGTATAGCTAATATTTACATTAGCCAAGTTAACTTTTGCTATATTCATATCTAAAGGCACTTTTAATAACTGTTGGTGCGGAAAACGTCCTGTTTTATCGTTTAATTTTTTTGGATACGCATTATTGTTGTAAACCGAAACATTGGCTTTAGTAATATTAAAGCTCTCTGCTTTAAATTTTTGCTGATTAAGAAACAAATCAAAATCAAAAGTTTTAAATACTAATTTATTAAAGGTTAAGTCAAAATAGTCTTTCGCATAATTAACTTTTCGGTAAAAAGCATTTACACCTAAACGGGGTTGTAACTTAAATTGGTTTACAGTTAAAATATTTTTAGAACTCGAAAAATTTAAACTTTCTATATTAACAAAATACAAACTATCGGGTGTTGCAATTTGGTATCCTTGTAATTTTATGTCAATACTTTTGGTGTAATAAAATCTAGATTGGTCGGTTTGAGATATTGAATCTACCAAAATGTCGGTTATGGATACATTAAGATTTTTTATCGCTGTTTTTTTAGTTTTATTATTATTGCCATTAATGTGGGTAAAATCAATATTGTTTAAAGATATTTTTCCTACTTGCACTTCTTTAAAAATATTTTTAATGAGCTGAAAGAGTGTTTTGTTGTTTTTTACTTTAGAAAGCGTATCGTTATAGCTTTGTCGTTTATTAGTAATGCTAAGTTGTGGGTGGTTAATCTCTATCAATTCAATAGATAATTTTTTTTCGGTTACTGCTTTTTTTGCATTCGCTTTGTGAATAACAAGCTTATCAACCTGTAGTGTAAATAAATTATTAGGAGCTTTTTTTAATGTTACCAATTTATTGTAAACCTTTAAATTGGGTATAAGCTTAAAATCAATTAACTTTAAATTACCACTAATTGGGTTTATATCAATGCTTTTGTAGTTTATGGAGTATAAACTATCGGTTGAGGTTAATACTGCACTTTTTAACTGATCCTCAAGCAGGGGTTTCCAATTGCTTTTAAGATAAAAAGTTGCAGCAAAAAATGCAATTATTAATACAGCTATAATACCAAAACCCCAAAGTAAAATTTTTCTCATAAAATAGAATTGTTAATTTTAAAGATATTGTGCTAAATATTGTTAATTACAAATTTAATTTAACACATATACCAATCTATTTAATTGTAGATTAAAAATCGTACCACAACCAAATTAAACTATCTTTTTGTTTTAGGTTGGGTTTGGTGAGCGAGTAGCTTATAAAAAAAATTATATTTCATAATACGCTTTACTTAAGATATAGCAATTAAGTTAAAAATTTTAAACTCAATAACTTTACAATGTTTATATTTTTTTCGAAACATAAAACATTTAAGTATCTTATAAATTAAATTAGATTTTAGGCTACCTCTTGGGTAAATTTTTTAAAAAGTTCGTTAACATCTAATTTCAAATCAAGATCTTCCGAATCGGTACTGTCATCATCTTCAACTACCTGCAAGTAATCTTGGGGATTGTATTTATATATTTTCCATTCTTTATTGTGGTATTCTAGCGATGTTAAACTTTCAACCCAATCGCCCGAGTTAAGATAGGTAACACCGCCTTTTTCAGTTTTCACTTCTTTTATTTCGGCGTGGTGAATGTGGCCACAAATTACAAACGAATACCCTTTTTCTATTGCCAATTCGGCAGCGGTTTGCTCAAACTGATTTATAAATTTTACAGCTTCTTTCACACTAGCTTTTATACGTTGCGAGAAAGAAAATTTTTCTCTACCCAATTTAGTTAAAAACCAGTTAACCATACTGTTAATTATTATTAATGTATCGTAACCCACTGCACCTAATTTTGCTAACCATTTAGAGTGTTGCATAGTAACATCAAAAACATCACCATGAAAAAACCAAGCTTTTTTGCCTCCCAGATTTAAAACAAGTTTATTAAGTAATTGAAAGCCACCCATATTAAAATCGGCAAACTTACGTAGCATTTCATCGTGATTGCCAGTTAAATAGTAAACTGGCACTCCATCAGTAACAAATTTTAAAACGCGACGAATAACTTTGGTGTGTGCTTCAGGAAAATACCTTTTACTAAATTGCCAAATATCAATAATATCGCCATTAAGTATAACCATTTTAGGTTTTATACTTTTTAGGTATTTTAATAACTCTTTTGCATGGCAACCATAAGTGCCTAAATGCACATCAGATATTACAACAATATCAACTTCGCGTTTTGGCATATATTTAGTTGTTAAAATTTAGAGGGTTCAAATTTAGTAGGCTAATGTTTGTTGGCCTAATGCTATATGGCGTTACTCTTTGGTTAATCTCTTTCTTCTTCAATTGTAAACTCGAAAGGACTAAAATAAAAAACCGCAATAACAATTAATAATATGGCTACAGTTGAAAGATAAAAAAAATCGTGTGCCATAATTTTTGAGTTTTACAAATTTGTATACTTAAAATATCTTAAATGTTAAATTGGTATTAAATTATAGTGCTGTTGGCAATGCATTTATTGTTAACAACTTACAGCCTTTCTTGTAATTCGCTTAAGCTATAAATTTCAAAAACTACGTCGGTTGGTTTTTCTAATTTGTTTGGGTTAAAATATATGGCATCCATTCCAAAATTTATTGCGCCACGTATATCGGCTTCCAAACTATCGCCTATCATTACGCTTTCGCTGATTATACCACCAGCTTTGTTTAATGCATACTCAAAAATTGCTTTATCGGGTTTATTTATTCCAATTACTTCTGATATGATTACATTTTTAAAGTAAGGTGTTAATGCCGTATTTTTAACTTTATATTCGGTACTATCTTTAAACCCGTTTGATATAAGGTGTAGATGGTATTTCTTTTTTAGATAAGCTAAAGTTTTATGTGCACCCTCAAAAAGATTGGTTTTTGTTGGGCAAATAGTAACATAATCTTCTTCAAAATTTTCGGGAATAAGTTCGGGCGAAAGCCCTAAGTCGATAAATGTTTTTTTAAAGCGAGTTTCTCTTAAAACCTCTTTATTAATTTTACCTAAATGATAATCTAACCATAATGCATGGTTGTTTTGTGTATAGGTTTCTATAAAAACATCTACCGAGTTTAATCCTAAATTTTTAAGTTGATAATTATTGTATAACTCGAAAAGGGTTTCCTCGGCATTTTTATCAAAATCCCAAATGGTATAGTCCAAGTCAAAAAAAATGTGTTTTTTGTTTTTCAATGGGTTGGATTTTTAGTTTTTAACATCAACGTTAAACATATTTGTTTAAAATATTTTTTATTTTGCTCAAAATTAAAGTTTTATTCTTTTATTTGATGTTAAATTAAAAAACCATTTTGACTAAGAAAGCCATTTCTTTTCTACTACTTTTGTTATTTATGTTCAATTTAGTTGGATATAGGTTTTTAGTTTACTATGCTCAGCAGCAAGCAGATAGGGTTTTAGAAGCTTCGTTTGATGCAGAAACTTACCAACAAAAAGATGCTTTTACTATTGCAGTGCCATTAAATTTACCTTATAGCACCAATTGGAAAAATTTTGAACGCTTTGATGGCGAGGTAACTTACAAAGGCAAAATTTACAAATACATTAAAAGAAAAGTTTACAACAACCAGCTACTTTTGGTGTGTTTGCCCAACGTAAATAAAATGCGTTTAGAAAACGCAAGGAATAGTTTTTTAAAAAACACGATTACTGGTCAAGATACCAATACAAAAAAAACTGGGAATCATAAAAACGATACCTTAAAAAAATCCTCTAGCGATTATGATAATTTTATACCCTTAAACATTTTTTACCATTGGCAAAATTTAGCAATGGTTAGTTATTTAAACTGCACTCCAAAATTGTATGCTACCTGTTTAGCTACTCCTACGCCGCCACCCAAGATAGGCTAAAAAGGCTTTCCCTACCCAAATATACACACCTAATTTCTTGCTGCCTTTTAAAGGGTTTAAGCTAATTATTGTGTGCATTTTATTGCTTTTGAAAGCCCACAATTTTTTATTTTTTATTGGATTTTGCGTTAGGGATAGCAGTGGAAATCAATTTTACACCACCATTGCAAACAAATGTTCCAATGGTGGTGTAAAATTATTGGAACAAATAGCCCGACCTTTGTCCCTTATTTTTCGGGGGACAGGGGTAACGCCCTCAAAATAAATTATAAATTTTTCTAAAAATTAATTAATTTTTTATGAAACAATACTCATATTATGCCTCACATAACTTTAGAAGCACATTTGCCCGGTATAACCGGATTGTTAGAATACCACCAAGAAGCTGGAAAACCTATTAGAGATTTAACGCAACTTTTGCTTCGTGGCCCTTCAACTTTAAGCGAGGCTGAAAGGGAATTAATTGCAACAGTGGTATCAAACAGTAACCAATGTACTTTTTGTACCACGGCACATACTGCTGCAGCCAATCTATATTTAGGAGAAAACGAAACTTCCGAAGCGGTAAAAAATGATTTGCCTAATGCTGTGATTACACCCAAATTAAAAGCATTATTATCTATTGCCGTAAAAGTGGCCGAAAGTGGTAAAAGTGTTACTGAGGAAATAATTAAAAATGCAAAATCTGTAGGCGCAACTGATTTGGAAATACATGATACAGTATTAATAGCCGCACTTTTTTGTTTATACAACCGCTATGTCGATGGTTTGGCAACAGCCTTGCCCACACATCCAAATTATTATGATGGATTGGCGCAAGTGCTTGTTAAAGAAGGTTATTTACGAAACCAAAACCGATACGATAGTTTAAAAAATGCCGAAGAAATTTAAATCGCACCTTAATTAATACCCAAACTAGAATATTATGAAAAAAATTATATTATTTATCTTCTTAATCTTATCCATAAAATTATATGCACAGGAGATTAAAATTACTGGTAAAGTTACTAATACAACTACGCAGGAACCTATTTCAGGGGCAAGTATTAGAATTAAAAATTTATCAAAAACTACTACCAGCACTAATGATGGGAGTTTTCAATTAAAAATTGATCAAACTAATTTACCAGTTACACTTATTATATCATCCATAGATACCGAACCTTTTGAGATTCAAGTAAATAATGGAAATGAAAGCTTACAAATTGCATTAACACCAAAAACTATAATCTTAAATGAAGTTGTTACAGCTGCTTCTAGGGTTCAGGAAAGTATATTGTCCTCACCCGTAAGCATAGAGAAAATGAGTCTTAAAACCATTAAAGAAAATCCATCCTTTACATTTTACGATGGTTTACAAAGTCTAAAGGGAATGGAAGTTGTAACTAGTAGTTTAACTTATAAACAAGTAAATACAAGAGGATTTAACAGCACTGGAAACTCCAGATTTTTGCAATTAGT